>JAGBFZ010000028.1 GCA_018110855.1 Oscillospiraceae bacterium | reverse complement strand
TCATTTTTGCTAGATGGTGTATGATTAAAATGTAAAATGAATCATATAAAAAAATTTAATTGCATTTATCGTACCCGCAAATATATACTCTCACCTATTACGTAAAAAGACCAATTGAAAAATTGGTCTTTTTACATTTTTGAGAACGCGGTATAATAAATTAACAAGTTCTTAGCGAACATCATATGGGGGGAGAACGTCATGATCCGGGAAAAAACGAAAAAGAGGATCTTTGAAATCATACAAATCGGAGCGGAAACGGATTTTATCAGTCGTGCTTTTGATTTTACGGTGGTCATTGCGATCCTGCTGAATCTGGGGATCGCCATTGCAGAGACCTTCCTGCAGAGGAGGTACAGAGACTTCTTAACGCAGGCACTCCCTATGTTATCAGGCAGAAAATGCCTCTTGAGGGCAGCACTACTTTCCATGACGTGCTTTACGGCGATATTACAGTGGAGAACACTATCCTTGACGATCAGGTGCTTATCAAGGCTGATGGTATGCCCACATACAATTTCGCCAATGTTATTGACGATCATCTGATGGGAATTACCCATGTTGTCAGAGGAAATGAGTACCTTTCCTCTGCGCCTAAGTACAATCTGCTTTATGAGGCATTCGGCTGGGAGGTACCTCAGTACATTCATGTTGAGCATATCATGAGAGACGCTCAGCACAAGCTTTCGAAGCGTGACGGCGACGCTTATTTCGGTGATTTTGTTGATAAGGGCTTTTATGTTCCTGCTATCATCAATTATATTGCTCTTCTGGGCTGGGCGCCTAAGGGCGAGAACGAGATATTCTCACTTTCCGAGCTGGTGGAGGAGTTTGACATAAGCGGTCTTTCCAAGTCTCCTGCGGTATTTGATATCGTGAAGATGAAGGCGATAAATGCAGAGCATCTGAGAAGACTTTCTCACGATGAATTCAAGGCTCTTGCACTTCCCTATATCCGTCAGACCTGCAAGCGTGAGGATATTGACATTGATGTTCTTATCAATACACTTCAGCCCCGTACAGAGCTGTTCACCGATATACCCGAGAAGGTGGATTTCATTGATGAAATGCCCGAGTACAGCGAGGAGCTTTATTTCAATAAGAAGATGAAAACCAATCCCGAGACGGGTCTTTCGGCTCTGAAAATGCTTCTTCCCGTTCTTGAGGGCGTTTCCGACTGGAATGAGGAGAATATTCACGCAGCTGCATTTGCGGAGATAGAAAAGCAGGGCGTGAAGAACGGCTTTATGCTCTGGCCTCTCAGAGTGGCTCTTTCGGGCAAGGCTCTTACTCCCGGCGGCGGTATCGAGCTTGCTGCTGTTCTCGGAAAAGCGGTCACTATCGACAGGATAAAAGCCGCAATTGCAAAGCTGGAAAAATAATTTGTGATAATTATGATAATACAGCGCTTTTCGGACGAATTATCTCTCATTTTTCACCGATTACGCTGTATTATCACATGATTTTCACATGATCGCAGTAAAATATTTATAATACTGATGATTTTTAAGAGGTGACTGTAAAAAATGATAGAGGTCAAAAACCTTACAAAGCATTACGGTGCAAAAAAGGCTGTGGATAACATCTCCTTTACCGTTAATGACGGCGAGATTCTGGGCTTCCTCGGACCTAACGGTGCGGGAAAATCCACTACCATGAATATCCTGACGGGCTATATCTCCTCAACTGACGGAGAGGTGCTTATCAACGGAATTGATATTCTGGATAATCCCACAGCGGCAAAGAAGGAGATAGGCTATCTTCCCGAAATACCTCCTCTTTATCCCGATATGTCTGTAAAGGAGTATCTGAATTTCGTTTATGATCTGAAAAAATGCAAGATCCCCCGTGAGGCTCACATTGAGGACATTTGCAAGCTGGTTAAAATAACCGATGTTTACGGCAGACTTATAAAGCACCTTTCAAAGGGCTACAGACAGCGTGTGGGCATGGCTCAGGCGCTTATCGGTAATCCGAAGATACTTATTCTGGACGAGCCTACCGTTGGTCTTGACCCCAAGCAGATACTTGATATCAGAAATCTTATCAAGCGTCTGGGAAAGAAGCATACTGTCATTCTGTCATCCCATATCCTTTCTGAGATCCAGGCGGTCTGCGACAGGATCGTTATCATAAACAAAGGCTCTATCGTTGCCGATGATACCACCGAAAATCTTACAAAGGCAGTTTCCGACGATCTGAGATACACCGCAAGAATTGACGGTCCCAGAGAAGAGGTCATCAAGCTTATCAAGGGTATCAAGGGCGTTGAGGACGTTACTGCTGAAATGGAAAGAGAGCCGGGTATTTTCGATTATGAGATCGAGGTGGCGGAAAATTCCGATATCAGACGTGATCTGTTCAAGCGTCTTGCCGAGCGCAACTGGTATATGCTTGGGCTCAAGTCCAATGAAATGACCCTTGAGGATATCTTCCTTAAGATAACCATGGGAAGCGATATCAAGGTGGGCGCTAAGCCTGTTAACGAAGAAACTCAGAGAGAGCTTATGGATCAGGTTTCGGGTGCTGTGCTTGCCGCAGACGCAGTAAGCAAGTCAAAAATATCCGTTGAGGAACCTGAGCCTGAAAGTGAAAGCGAAGGAGGGGACGAATAATGGGCGCAATTTACAAAAGAGAGATGAAAGCATTTTTCACATCTCCAATAGCATACATTTACCTTGCGATTTTTTATCTTATAAGTGCATTTTATTATGTGGGAAGCAATATTATGGGTGCAACCACTGATATGTCCTATGCTTTTCTTGGCATTTTTATGATAATAATGCTGTTTATCCCCCTTCTCACCATGAGACTTATGTCCGATGAAAAGAAGCAGAAAACAGATCAGGGTCTGCTTACTGCTCCCGTTAATCTTGCTGAGATAGTTCTGGGCAAGTTCTTCGCTGCTACTACTGTTTTTCTTGTGGGAATGGCGATCTATATCCCCTATGTGCTGGTGCTTTACAGCCTTGCGGGACATCTTCCTTGGGCGACTATTATAGGTCATTTCCTGGGACTTCTCCTTGTGGGAGCTTCCTTTGTTTCCATTGGTCTGTTTGTATCCTCACTTACTGAGATACAGATCGTTGCCGCAATTATCAGCCTGCTCATTAACTTCCTGCTTTATATGATCGACGTTTTTGCTTCAAGAGTAACCTTTGCTCCTCTTAAAGCAGTTATGGTTTCGGTTGGATTCT
>JAGBFZ010000301.1 GCA_018110855.1 Oscillospiraceae bacterium | reverse complement strand
CGCCGTATCGGTGGGAGCGGATAATGACAGAATCATGGTTCTGAGAGCGGTACCGCCCTCCGCACCCTTTATTCCGTTATCGGCGATAAGTCCGAGCATGGTGTTCAGCTCCGTAACGCCGCCCGAAAGCGTCTTTGCGGTACCGCCCACCGTCAGGATCGCCTCTCCCAGCTGTGAAATGCTTGTGTTGGATTTTTGTGAGGTTTTTGCCAGCTTGTCGGCAAAGCCCTCAAGCTCGTTCATTCCCAGACCCAACGCCGACATTGAATCGGTTATCATGTCCGAGGAATATGCAAGGTCGATACCGCCCGCCGCTGCCACATTAAGGACTGTCGGCAGAGCGGAAACCGCCTTTTCTGCATTGTAGCCTGCAAGGGCAAGATAGTTCAGAGCCTCGCCCGCCTGAGTTGCGGAGTATTTGGTCTTTGCGCCCATTTCCTCCGCAGAAGCCGCAAGGAGGGAGTAATCCTCCGAAGCTCGGGTAATGCCCATTGTTGCGGACACCTGCGACATTGCCGTTGTGTAAGATGTTCCCACATTTATAGCTGCGGCTGCAGCTGTGGAGAATGCAACGGTTATTGCCGCAGCCGCCGCCACAGCTGCGGTTTTCAGCCCTGCGATACCCTTAGAAAAGCCGCTGTTATCAAGCCCTGTGTCAAATAAAAGTGAACCGTCCGAAGCCAAATTATCCCCCTCCTTGTGTTAATTTTCGAGAAATGCCCTTGCACGCTCTATCTCTCTGCGTGCTGTGACAGATACGGGAAGCGCATATGCTTCCTGAAGCGTTTCATAACGCTCCTTCATTTTTTCGCTCATTTCGCTTGTGTCCGCTGTTCTGTAGCCCACGACCTCGCAGAATTTGCAGTCGTGAAGCCCCAGAAACAGCGAGCGGAATTTCCACCAGTGAAGATAAGGAATGCTTATGAGGTCAATGCCGTTAAGCTCAAGGAATGCGGCGTATATCAGCGGGAAATCCTCGTCAAAGCGATAAGAGAGCCTTGATTCAAGGAAATATTCTCCGCTGTCCTCCCCGCTGCTTTCATCTGTATGCTTTCCGCCACGATAAAACCATGTCAGAAAGCCCGATGTATCCCTTGTCAGCGGAACATGAAGCTCCGGCGGAAATATCAGCTCCGCCGCAAGCCTTGACTTCTCCCATTCGGGAACGTCTCCGTCTGTCAGCAGACATTCATACCTCATCCACTCCCGGAAATCCGAATGAAAAATATACTCCCTGCCGCAAATGACAACCGAGGTCGGCAGGGAGCTTACTTCTTTGGGTTTGTAGTCACCTTTATTTCTTCCTTGGGCTTGGGAGCGTATCTTTTCATTACAGCCTCTGTTTCTCTGTTGCTGCACTCGTTGAGGCAGAACCAGAATGCTGTGATCTCATCTGTATTTAAATCAGTAACTAATGTCTCACGAGGGAAAATTCTCTCGGCTTCTTCTTCACCGATGAAGAGCGCTATGCCATCTCTTACAGCTTTAATCTGGTCTGCAGCTGTGCTTCCTTCGACACCGATTCGGACGTTAATTTTATCTATCTCATCAACAAGATAGGCAGTTTTGGGCGGGATCTCGTAGGTCTTGCCGTAAGCCTCAAGCTTAAGATCATTGGGGCGCTTGTATTCAAATTTCATAATATCATATCCTTTCAAAAAAATCAGCCGGAGCAAAATGCCCCGGCAAATATTAAGCAGCAGTCATATTATGATGTCTGCTCAGCTGATGTCTGCTCGGCTGATGTCTCTGAAGCTTCGCTGTCATTGGAATCGGGGGTAAAGGTAAGAGTTTTGAGATTAAACTTACCCTTGATACCGTCACCCTGACCGTTGAAGCTTCCTGTCATTTTCATCTTCTTTTCACCGTCGATGGAAGTTACCTGAACCGCAAGATTTTCAAGATAAGCCGTGCATTCCTTGTTTGTTTCTGTTTCCTCGAAGGCGTCAACGTGGACCATTTTCACAATACAGTCGCCGAAGGTCTTACGTCCTTTAACAATATTGTAGATTTTTTTGATAGGTCCGTCTGCCTTCATCAGATCGCATTCAAACGCATAATTAGGCTCATAGCCTGTAGTGTCGGTGGTTGCGCTGTCATCACAGATGTACTGTGTCTTTTCGGTCTGTGCATTGGGATTTTCATTGACCTTTGACCAGCCCTTGCCCAGTCTTTCCCATTTAGGCTTTTCTTCTGTGCCGATGTCCATATAATGATGGATACTCGATCTTTTTACGATCTCCTTATTTTCAGCCATATATATCATCCTCCCTTATAATTCATCACGCAAATAGTCCATAATGATCTGTATTGTGTAAACGCCCTTCGTTCCCGCAATATTGATATCGGACAGCATTGCGTTTGCCCCTCTTATCTCATCAGCCTCGCAGCCCTCGGGAAGCTTAGGCATATTGCCCGCCTCCTTCTGTTTGCAAAACCATATCTGCAGCCGCTCAAGAAATTCATTGTTTCTGAGCCGATCTGCGTCAATTACCGAGAATTTTCGGATAGTTATCTGACAAACATAACGCCTAAGCTCCGTTCCGTCGATGTAGCTGTCTATCTGTTCATCAGAATCGGGAAAAATCCCGTAATTCTCGTTATTTTCATCTGTCCAGTCAATGTGACGGTGCTTGCTGTCAAACTCCTCCATGAGCGGACAGGCGGCAATATAGTCCCTCATTGCCGAAATAATGCTGTCAGCCGTCAGGATCGCCTCCTTGACTTTGCGCCTGCCAGCTTGGCGGCGCCGTTAAGTATTTCGTCCCTGTGGGCGGCTTTCATACGTTCAAACCACAGCCGCCCTCTGAGACCGTTTCGTTTCATGCCCTCTCTTCCCCCGCCGCTGTTGCCGTAATACTGCCTTTTGGCATAGATCACATTGTAGCGGACATATCCGCTGCCGAAAATCGTTCCTATTGCCCTTTTCAGCAGCCCCGAGCGGAATGGTACATATTTATCGCAAAAGCGTACAACGGTGCTGTCAATGTATTTCTGCACCTTGCCGCCCCGCTGTATGCCCCGTCTGCGGAGAAGCTCCTCAGTTGGAAGCATTTCTATCTGTACCCCAATTATCTCGCCCCCAGCTCAATGTGCCGCATATCCTCCGAGCCGAAATCATTACGGGCGGCACTCATAATTTTCAGCCCGTTCCTTGCGGCATATTCACCGTCCGAACATTCACCCCGTATCACGATATCACCCTCGCAGATATCGGCATTGATATCGGGAATGAATACAGCCGCCTTGTCGGCGTTCTCAGCACCGTATTTCTTTACCTCAATGCCAAAAACCTCCTGCCACATACATTCACCCTGCCATACAGGGTGAATGTCGTCGCCGTCAATTCTGAAAACCGTACATAATGCATTGCAGATCATATCCATTTCACCGTCTTTATTACGTCGGGTATGTACGTTTCCAGAATGGGCATGAGCCGCTTTGCCACATCTTCGGAATTTACCTCGGCATAGCTTACGGAATAGTTTCCCACAGCCTCAGAGGATTTGCCGTTTGAAAGCCCCATTTTGTATTTTTCCTCTCCCGCCTCACAGGCGCACAGCCTCAGACGCTCATAAAGAGAGCTGCCTTCCTCGGGATATCCCTTTTGGTGATGGGAAAGAGCAGGAGCATTGCAAGATAGTCGGTGAACATGCGGAAAATGCTGCGTTGCTTCTTCACCTGCCAGATGTCGTTGAACGTAAGCTCAACGTTGTT
>JAGBFZ010000300.1 GCA_018110855.1 Oscillospiraceae bacterium | reverse complement strand
TATCAGCATTGTTTTATCCACATATATTTTTGAGTTTACTGCCTGTCTGAAAAGATCGTTGCCGGGGTTAAGGTATATTCCCATTTTCACACCTCCCGATATTATTCTGAAATTACTATCATTATTATACCACATATTCCCGCCCATTTCAATACTCGGGGATAAATTATTCAAGCTGAGCTGTTAGTTCACCGGCTAACACTACAAGCATAATTCTTGACAATCCTGTCCATACTTAGTATAATATAATAAAGGAAGAAGGTGTTCGTATGTCATATGTTCGTACATATTATCTCAAGCATTTTGATACTCCATTAGTATTGTTTTCTGCTTGCTTACATACTGCTGATCCGAATATTGAGATCATAGAAGTATATGATGAACATAGTGAGCTTCTCCCTTACGGATTTACTCCGACTGATGATGGGCTTTATAAATGGATAAAGCGAAGGACTATCCCTCACAACAGAGCATATGTTGACAGCTTTCTTGCAAAGTGCGGTCTTTCTCCAAATCGTCCTATGGATATTATTTCCGTAAGCAAGGCGCTGTCTCTGACTGATTGCTACTGGGTGACTGAAGAAGATTCCGATGACACTTTTGCAGATATAAATCTCTATGATAATCCTTTTAATACTGCACTTGCACATGCAGCCTTCTCAGGTATCGGAAGCTTGCAGCACAGTGACAGGATAACCAGCCCTGAATTTACCACAAACGGCGCTTTAAGGAAATGCTGGCGACGTGATAAAAACAATATCACAAGACTTTACAAAGGTGGGACCGAAGGTGCAAGCAACACAGGCTTTGAGCCTTACTCCGAATACTATGCATCCAAAATCGCACATATAATGGGTATCAATGCCATTGACTATAACATTGTCAGCTGGAAAAAGAATATCTGCTCCACCTGTGAAATGTTCACAAGCAAAGAAGTATCATTCGTTCCCATAGGAAATGTTATAGAAAAATCATTTTACGAAAACATTCGTGATTATTATGCCTCCCTCGGAAGTGATTTTCTTGAAGAGTTCTATGATATGATCCTGTTTGATGCAGTGATCTATAACACAGACCGACATCTCGGCAATTTCGGATTGCTCGTTGATTCAGCGACCAACAAGATCATCCGTCCTGCACCTGTTTTCGATAATGGAAACTCCCTGTTCAATACCGCGAGCCTTGACTCTTTTAACGATATAAAGGATATGACATTGATAAGAGAATTTGCTTCAAGCAGATTTCCGGCAATTTACAATGATTTCGTTCAGACTGCAAAAGAAGTGCTTGATGAACGCAGAACAGAAATGCTTGAAAAAGTGCTTGATATGGATCTGTGGAAGTATCAGCCGAGATATAACCTCCCCTTCAAACGTGTCAAGATCATCGAAGCTATGGTCAAAGAGCGGGTAAGAGATATTCTTAAATAGTTTATAGGGTATAACAGGCATAAGCCTGCTGTACCCTTTTCATTTTTTCTCAAATTTCCCCGAAGCAAAAACAGAGCTGAGGTCGGGAGAAACCTCAGGCTCTGTTATGAAAAAAAATTATCCTCTTCTCTTATGATCCGAATCGACTTTTTTTCTCCAGGAAGCGGATTCAGACAGCTTTTTGCCCTTTCTAACGCCGGAAACTGCCATGCACATTGCGTCATACTGTACAGCACAGCCTTCGGGATCGCAGCAGTAATCCACCGCTGTCGCACGTCCTATTCCCATGCTTTCCGCTGTTTCTGCCGCATCAATGTTTGCACCGAGAAATACAAATTCCCAGCCGTACTTTTCCTGCTGCCTGCTTATCATTTTCTTCACCTTGTCGGCAGTATAACGTCTGCTTGAGTTTTCCATGCCGTCTGTGGTAATTACAAACAGAGTGTGTTCGGGAACATCTTCGGGACGGGCATATTTGTGGATATTACCGATATGCTTCACGGCATCTCCCACCGCATCCAGAAGTGCAGTTCCTCCACTCGGACAATAGTCCTTGCCTGCAAGCTTTTTAACCCGATCAACAGGCACTCTGTCAAGCAGAACACGGCTCTCGGTGCTGAAAAGTACAGCCGATACCACAGCTTCACCTTCCTCGTTCTTCTGCTTTTCGATAAGGCTGTTAAAGCCGCCCACAGTATCACTTTTCAGTGCTTCCATTGAACCGCTCTCGTCAAGGATAAAAACGATCTCTGTAAAATTCTTTTTCATAAGAAATCCCTCCGTATGTTTTATTGTATCTTTATGATACATCATACAGAGGGATAATTGGTCGCATTTCAAGCGACAATTATACGCCTATCAGGCTCTGGTCAAAAGCAAACAGGGTTTCGTTTATTTCTATAATATTATACTTTTTATTTTCAATGAAATATTTTATTATAACATCGAATTTCAAGCTGTTTGAAAGGGTATATCCTGCTTTTTCAAGCAGCTTCTGTGTTTCAGAAATATCAAGCTCAAGAGCAATAGCAAGTGCTACCGCAGTCTGTTTCTTCGGCTTATAATTCACGTCGCTTCGTATCTTTGAAAAAAGCCTGCGGTCGATATTAGCCTTTTTATATACCTGAACATCGGTCATTCCCTTTTCGTCTATCATACGAAGGAGTGCCTGTGAAAAGGACTCGTCCAGTGTATCAAAGTCAAAGGGCAAAGCATCACAGCACTCAGGTTCCATAGCCTTCGAAAGCTTTTTTCCTTTGGACAATTCATTTCTTTTGAAAAGTCCTGCTTCGAATGGTCTGCGGCTTGCATAGTCAGAATGTTCTTCTGCGTAATTGTCATCAATATATTTTTTGACATCAGCGATCAGTTTTTCGCTGACAGATACGGCACTTTTATCGAATACTACCATAGTAATATCCATTTCATTTTCTTCAAGAAAGTCTGTGATAGCCGATACTGCTACCTCAAGAGCCTTGTCCTTCGGATAACCGTACACTCCCGATGAGATAAGCGGGAATGCTATCGACTCACATTTATAGTCTTTCGCAAGCTGCAATGACTTTTCATAACAGGAATAAAGCTGTTCTTTTTCACCGTTTTTACCGCCCTGCCATATGGGACCTACTGTGTGGATTATGTATTTGCAGGGCATTTTATATCCCTTTGTGATCTTTGCATCACCCGTTTCACAGCCGCCGAGGGTACGGCACTCCTTGAGAAGCTCCGCCCCTGCAGCACGGTGAATGGCTCCGTCAACTCCTCCTCCGCCAAGGAGAGAATTATTTGCGGCATTCACAACCGCATCAACTTCAACCTTTGTAATATCATTTCTTATTATTCGAAACGGCATATGATCCACTCCTCATGAAATAATTTTTTAAAGCATAAACGCAGCATAAAGAGGTATTGAAATAACGTCTTCGGTCTTACCGAAATTCTTTTGAGAAAACCTTATTGCGTAGTCGGGAGAGTATTTCTGCCTGAACACACTCAGGCTTCTTGAACGAACGTGTTCACCCTTTTTGACCTCAATAGCATAGATCTTATCGTCCTTTTGAAGAACAAAATCAAGTTCAGCCTGTGAATTGGCTATTGTCCAGTAGTATAGCGGATAATTCTTTGCCGCAAGCTGCTGGGCAATGTAGTTTTCTGTTACAGCACCCATAAAGATATTTGATTCACCTGTGATGATCGTATTTACAGACATATGAGATTTGTTTACAAGCAATCCCACGTCCGACATATATATCTTAAATGAGGTCTGATCTGCATATACGGGCAGAGGCATTGTTCCCTGATCAACACGTTGACATTCCAGAGTAACACCTGCCTGTTTCAGCCATTCAAGCGATGCTCCGAAAATTGTTGAAGAACCGCCTTTCTGAACAACTTTATACTGAAACTTCTTGTTATCCTTAGCAAGCTGTGCGGGAATGGAGTTATAACAAGCACGGATCTTAACCGCTTCGGAATTGCTTGCGTATTTTGCCATATCTGCTGTGTAACTGTCAATAATGCTGCTCTGTACAAGTCCGGCATCAATATATGAATTGGTTTCAATATAGGATTTGACAGCTTCCGGCATTCCTCCGACGATAAGGTAATCGTGGTAGAGATCGAGTGCTTTCCGGTGAAGTCCCTCATTCATAGGTGACATTTTGGTATAGCACTCGGTTATCTCATCAATAAGAAAATCATTTCCCGTTGCCGTAAGAAACTCCTCAAAATCCAGAGGGAAAAGCCTGAGAACCATAACCTTTCCGACAGGAAATGAAGTCTGATTTCTGTTTATTGCAACACCGAGCAGACTTCCTGCAGCAGCAATATGATATTCGGGAGCTTCCTCACAGAAGTATTTCAGCGATGTCACAGCACGTTCACAGGACTGTATTTCATCAAGGATAATAAGTGTTTCATTTGGCAGAATACGTTCTCCTGTTTCTGCTTCAAGATACTTTATCAGCTTTGACGGTGATATATCATCATTGAAAATTGAAGCGACCGTACCGTTGCTTTCAAGATTGATATAAACAGTGTTTTTATAGTTTTCCCTTCCGAATTCCCGGAGAATAAAGGTTTTTCCAACCTGTCTTGCTCCGTTGAGGATAAGCGGCTTTCTGGTCTTCGATTTTTTCCATTCCATAAGCTGCTGTGTGATCTTTCGCTTCATTACATCAGTCCTTCCAAATATAGTCTGCTCTTTTCTTGATAATATTATACCATCATCAAGCTGTTAAGTCAATAAAAATCTGTAAAAACAAGAATAAAATTGAGTTATCTTTATTATCCATGCAGTAAATACATATCCATCGAAAAAATCCTGACAATGCATTTTCTAATCTGTTTTTCATTGACATACAGGAAAAATCTATGTATAATTATTATAACAAAAAAATGTGAAAGAGAGGATTTTGTGTTAAAGATTCCCGAAAAAATACATCAGCCATATACATCACGGGATGTTTCGGAACTGAACAAAGTATACAGCAGCTGCATTGTAAATTCATCTAATGTAAATAGCCTTAACAGAATAACCTCTGACCCGTCCGCACAGAATACGGGAAATGTCGCTCAGACTGTACCCCGTCAGAGTGTTCCGCAGAATACGGGAAATACCGCTCAGAATGTACCCCGTCAGACAGCATCGCCACCTGTGAACAAGCCTATGCCGTCATTCTCCAAGCCGCTGAAAAAAGGCATGAAGGTACCGCTGTTCCCACAGGGAAATGTTTCTCCCATCAAAGTGGGTATCGGCTGGAAGGTCAATGACAGTCGATGTGATGTTGATGCCTCGGCTTTTCTACTTGGCGTGAATGAGAAGGTCATTTCCGAGGACTGGTTTGTGTTTTACAGTCAGCCTCAGAGTCCCGACAGAAGTATCGTGTACAATATGAGCGATCCTGTTTATCAGAAATCCTTTGATATTGATCTTAGCAAGCTTAACAGTGACGTTCAGAAAATCGTTTTTGTTGTGACAATAGATGAAGCACTGAAAAAAGCCTTGAATTTCGGTATGCTAAGCGATGTTTACCTGAAGATGACCGATATTTCGGGCAATGAACTGCTGAGCTTCTGCCTGACCGAATATTACAGCAATGTCACATCAATGATGATAGGTGAGATATATAACAATAAGGGGCAATGGAAATTCAGTGCCATTGGCAACGGTATTGCCCGTGATCTTGAAGGATTATGCAATTTTTACGGAATTGAAGTAATATAATGGAGGGAATAAAATGCTAACATTTGAAGTAGTAAATGAGCTTACACTCCGTGTAACGTGTAAGGGAACGGATTCCCTGTTTGTCAAAAAAGGTGCATTTATCGCAGGAGAATGCATGGGTCAGAAGAATTACACATTTGAAAAGGTCCTGCTCGGTCCTCAGCAGGATCTTGGAGCTGCGATCCTCGGCTCCCTTGTGAGAAGAGTGACAGGTGAAAATATCCCTCTTATGAAGGTAAATCTGAATGGCAATTCAGTTACATATTATGCCAACTACGGTCAGCACGTTATAGTTTACAAGCTTGAAGCGGGCGAAACCATATCGGTGGAGTCCGAAAACCTTCTCGCATTTACACCCGACTGTGATTACAGTGTCAGGTTCATAGGTGTAGGTGTTCTCTCACAGAAAGGACTTGCAACAACGACACTCACAGCAAGAGGAGCAAATTCATGCGTCGCTGTACTTTCTAACGGGAATCCTCTCATTATCAGCAATGTGGAAACAGGTGCTTCCTTAGCGGCTGACCCCGATGCGGTCATCTGCTGGGTGGGCAGAGGACATTGTGATCCTTCTGTTACAGTTGATGTGTCATGGAAAAATCTGATAGGTCAGCATTCGGGCGAATCCTATCAGTTTGAGTGGAACCCCGGAAACAGAGTTACCGTAATGATACAGCCCTCGGAAAGAAGCGGTGGGATCAGCGTTAGCATGGACTGATACCAAGGCTTACGGAAATATCTGCCTTTCGCTCTGAATTTTTGTTTTCTAATGCGTTTCATATATGACACAAAAGCCCTCTGCCAACCGGCAGAGGGTCATATTTTTATCAAGCAGGAAAAGAAATTATGTCCAATCACTTTCAGCTTCACTAAGCTTTTCCCGCAATGTGTTCTCAAGAACAATAAAAGCAGGGATAAAGCTGTCACGGATTAGAAGAATCATTTCATCAACTTCTTCTTCATTATAAACGTGAACTGAGGTGTTTCGTTTTTTTAACATCAGTAACCATACAGCAGAGTCATCAACAAACCCCAGCCTATAACCGAGCTGAAGTATCTCTCTGGGCGAGCCTGTTGACGCTTCCTCTGCTCCGTGGAGCTTTAGTACCTCCTGCAAAGCTTTCCACGCAAGTTCAAATGTAAGATTAAACTGACCGATAACGCCTGTCCTGTATATCTCATTGTTATCAGCAAGCTTAAAATCCGCATTTTTAAGCACGTTAAGGCAATTTGAAAAATTATCAAGCTTTTTCATAGATCACAATGCCGTACCTTTCTATTTCTTCTTTAAGATCATCGGAAATTCCATGATCAACATCAACAACGTCAAAGGATAAAAGTGAATGGGTCTTCTCTTTAATATCCCAATAGAATGAATCAAAATCTCCGCCATAAACAGCAATATCTACATCGCTTCTATCCGTATTAGTTCCTTTCGCACGGGAACCAAAAAGAATTACCTTATTGACAGAGTTTTTCAGGGCAAAAGCAGTTATATCTTTAAAAACTCTATCCGGAAGATCATATTTCATATACTATTGCCCCCTGTTTACATATGAAAAAATGCTTTTGAATGGCAGAAGATTTGTTTATTTCATTATATCATCAATAAAAAATAAAGTCAATAATAATGTATTCATCAGCCGCATCATTCTTCATTCGATAATCTCAAATTCATAATCTCCGTGAACAGGGATATTTTTCGATTCTATACGATCAACAGAACCCCATCTGAGATTTTCAAGTGAATCGACAAGGGAGTCAATATCCTTTGCCCTTCCCTCAGCCTCCATCTCAACAGAGCCGTCATCAAGATTTCTTACCCAGCCGGATATACCATAATTTCTCGCAGTATAACAGGCTGTGTATCTGAACCCGACTCCCTGTACATAGCCATGAAAAATAATGTGCCTGCGGATTTTTTCCATTGTCATTAACTCCAATTCATTCCGAATAGTTTGTATAATAATTCATATATCCACCATTGTCATCATAATAATTGAAGTCGCAGATATAATACTCATTACCAGAGGAAGACCTGAAATAATAAATCGTCACCTCATCATCGAGACTTTCAGGATAATCCGTTCCAAGCACACTTACAACACGAGAAATATCTGCTTCTGTGTCCTTGAATTTTATCTTTTCATACCGAAGGAAAACTGCCTAATTATGGGTTTGCTCATGGCGGCTTAAAAATGTGACACAAGCTCATTTTTCTGGAGAAAGCCGTTATATTCTGCATTCAAATATCACTGAGATATGCCTTGAGGCTTGTCATCATTACGTCCTGTTTCCATATTTTTGGGCAGGAAAAGATTGAGAAGTATTGCAGAAACAAAAACCACAGCAACGCAGTTCTCTGCAAAAACTGTTTTCACAATATCGGGAAATATACCGAATATCTCGGGACACTGTGTAAAACCAAGCCCAACACTGAGGGATAAGGCTGAAATGGTAATATTCCTCTGTGTAAATCCGCATTTTCCTATCATCTGAAGTCCGCTTACGACGATAGTGCCGAACATCATAATGGTACAGCCGCCCAGAACAGCATTGGGAAGCGTTGCAAGAAGAGCTCCGATGGCAGGAAAAAAACCTGCAAGCACCATAATGCCCGCACCTGTGGCAATGGCATAACGGTTGACGACCTTTGTCATAGCTACAAGTCCGACATTCTGGCTGAACGATGTGATAGGCAGACATCCGAAAAGTGAAGATATTGAGCTGACAAAACCATCACAGGCAATTGAGCCTGATGTCTCCTTCTCGGTAACATCTCTGCCAAGTCCCGATGAAGCGATAGCGGAGGTGTCGCCGATGGTTTCAGTGGCAGATACAAGGAAGATAAGAATAAATCCGATTATTGCACTTGCATTGAATTCGGGATTAAAGGGGAGGAGATGCGGAAGTGCGATGATCTGCACATCATTAAATGCCGAAAAATCCACCACACCCATAAACAAGGCAAGTATATATCCCAGAACCAGTCCGAACAGTACAGAAAGCTGTTTCAGGTAACCTTTTGCAAAAATGTTGAATATCAAACAGCCTGCAAGAGTGACCGTTCCGAGTATCCAGTTCTGAGCCGAACCGAAGTCCTCCGCACCCGTTCCCCCGCCGAATGATGCCGCTCCCACAGAAAGCAGAGAAAAACCGATAGCAGTTACTACAGCAGCCGCCACGATAGGAGCAACTATCTTTATCCAGTATTTTGCAAACAAGCCGAGTATTCCTTCCACAATACCGCCAATAAGGACTGCTCCCAATATTACCCCATAACCATACTTTGAACCGATAACGCAGGCAAGCGATACAAATGTAAAGCTGATGCCCATTACGATCGGCAGCTTTGAGCCTATCCTCCATATGGGAAACAGCTGAATGAACGTACCGATACCTGCGATTATCATTGCGCTCTGAATGACCATTGCCGTGTCCTGTGCAGTAAGACCGCATACTCCCGCAACAATGATTATGGGAGTGATATTTGCAACAAACATCGCAAGAATATGCTGCAGACCGAAGGGGATAGCCTTAAAAATGTTTATCCTTTCATCAAGGCTGTAGATCGCATCTGTTCCATTATTCACATTTTCCATATGTATTACCTCGTTACTGTTCTCTGAATGTGATTTTGCCCGTTGAAGCGTCCATAGCGTCAACTATTGCAAGCGATTCAAGATGATAGCCGAGATTCCTGATAAGATGTCCTCCGACCTGGAAGCCCTTTTCAACGGCAATGCCTATTCCTTCAACCGTACCTCCTGCCTGATTTACAATTGAAATAAGTCCCTGCAGTGCGCAGCCGTTTGCAAGAAAATCATCTATGATAAGCACATGGTCATCCTTTCCGATGAACTTCTTTGATACTATGACCTGATTTTTGCATTTATGGGTGAAGGACTCTACCTCAGCAATATACACATCACCCTCAATATTTATGCTCTTTGACTTTTTTGCAAACACAACAGGAACGCCGAAATGAATAGCAGCAACGCAGGCAATACCGATGCCCGAAGCCTCAATGGTAAGTATTTTATTTATCGGCTTTCCTGCAAATCTCTTTTTGAATTCTTCGCCCATACTGTTAAAAAGCTCAATATCCATCTGATGATTCAAAAAGCCGTCGACCTTCAGGACATTTCCCTCTTTTACGATGCCGTCCTTAGCAATTCTCTCTTCTAAAAAGTTCATGATGATTCCTCCCCGAAATATAACAATATAATTATTATATTATATTTCGACAATTTTTTCAAGTCTGTTTTGGCTTTGAATTCTTGTAAATTGATAGTTATCTTGACTATTTTTACAATCGGGGGTATAATAGGATTGACAGTACAGCATAAATTGTTTTTGTATGATAGGTTTTGATGGTAAGCATCAGTGATCAGAATCGTAATATTTTTATCCGGGGGGCTTTGGCTAAGTTATGAAGAAAGCGGCAAAAATAATTATATCCCTATGCCTGACCCTGCTTCTTGCCATTGGTATCGGAGGGTATGCCTATGTGTCCGACTATTATCACGCAGATGATATGGCCTTGAAAGCTTTGTCCGATGAAGCTTACGGTATACGGATAGAACAGGACAGGAATGTGATACGGTTTATCCCTGACAAGCCAACGACAGAATTGATATTTTATCCCGGGGGCAAGGTGGAGTATATGGCATATGCGCCCCTGATGCGAGCCTGTGCAGAAATGGGGATACTTTGTACACTGGTGCAGATGCCCGGAAATCTGGCGGTGCTGGACATTAACGCAGCGGACGGACTACAACAAGAGCGTCCTGAGATAACCGCCAGGTACATAGCAGGACACTCCTTGGGCGGTGCAATGGCTGCAAACTATGCTGCCGCACATTACGAGGACTACGATGGACTGATCTTGCTTGCAGCTTATTCAACAAAGGATCTCACCAAAACAGATCTTCGGGTGCTCTCTGTATACGGCTCGGAGGACGGCGTAATGGACTCGCAAACCTATGAAGATAATCGGAAAAATCTCCCTGCAGATACTGTGGAAATTGTGCTGAATGGCGGCTGCCACGCTCAGTTTGGCAGCTATGGTCCGCAGGACGGCGATGGTGTTCCCACTATTTCGGTAGAGGAACAGATAAGGCAAACCGCAGAAGCAATATGGGCTTTCATGGAAAAGTAATTACATCTATCAAAGAAGCATGATCCTGCATTCAAAAGGAGCAAGGACCTCACCCGAAGCTTCTGCCTTCTTTGCATTGTGGTTTATCAGCATAGCCTAACTTATTACATTATCGAAGAACGAGAAATCATATTCTCCCTCTTTTTTCTCCATACCAAAACGAATGGAAACTATGAGTTCGGCGGCAAATCGGATGCCATTGAGGACAATGGAACAATGATACCACATATCAGAAAAACCACAGGGTCTCCCAAATTGGAGGCTCTGTGGTTTATATATATTTC
>JAGBFZ010000299.1 GCA_018110855.1 Oscillospiraceae bacterium | reverse complement strand
GGGCAGGCGCATATTGCCCATACCGAGAGCAGAGAGCTTAATATTCTGAAAATCCCTTGTGATCATACCGAACCTCCAATTAAAATATATTTTTTGACATATTACAAAGCAGATATCTCCTCCGCAAGCGCCTCTATCTGAGCCTCATTTTCAGCGCTCACAGCAGAGCTTATCTTAACGATGCTGTCCGAAATAACAATATCCTTGCAGCCCTCGAAAAGCTTTTTCATAACACCTGCCGCCGTCGGAGCCCATGAGCCGTTTTCAATAAGAAAGACCTGCCTGTTTTTATAGCCATGCTCGGAAAGATCGGTGATAAACTCTCTCATAAAGGGGAAAACACCGCCGTTGTATGTAGTCGAAGCGCATACAAGCTTCTTATATTCAAAAGCAGAAGCCAGAGCATAGCACATATCGCCCCTTGCAAGGTCAATAATGCGGACATCGCAGCCCTTTGCAGCGAGCTTGTCTTTAAGCATCACAGCAGCCTTTTTCGTATTTCCGTAAACCGAGGTGTATGCAATAAGAACGCCCTCATTCTCAGGCTCATAAGCCGCCCATTTTGAGTAAAGCTCCATGTAATGAGAAAGATCATCGGAAAGCACAGGACCGTGAAGAGGACAGATCATAGAAATATCAAGCTTTGCAGCCTTCTTGAGAACACCCGAGACAGGCATACCGAACTTGCCCACAATACCATAGTAATATCTCCTTGCCTCCGGGTCCCATTCCTCAGGAGCGTCAAGAGCGCCGAATTTGCCAAATGCGTCAGCGGAGAAAAGCACCTTGTCAAGGCTGTCATAGCTCATAATTACCTCAGGCCAGTGAACCATTGGCGCGGTAATGAAGGTGAGCGTGTGCTTTCCTAATGGGAGAGAGTCATTCTCCCCCACAGCAATTCTCCTGTCGGGATAATCCGTACCGAAGAAATTCTTCATCATAGCGAAAGCCTTCTGCGAGGAAACAACGACCGCATGGGGATATTTCTCCATAAACACAGCAATATTAGCGGAATGGTCAGGCTCCATGTGATGAACCACAAGATAATCGGGAGCTTTACCCTCAAGAGCGTCCTCAAGCTTTGAAAGCCATTCATCGGTAAAGCCCTTGTCCACCGTGTCCATAACGGCGGTTTTCTCATCAAGAATAACATAGGAATTGTAGGACATACCATTAGGAACGCTGTACTGACCCTCAAAAAGGGAAATGGCATGATCGTCCACGCCAATGTATCTGATATCATCTGAGATAAGCATAGAAAAACTTCCTTTCAATAAGAACTTGTCTAAATTTATTATGCCACATAAGCCGAATTATGTCAAGATATAAAAACGGGTATCACACCGAAGCGTGATACCCGAAGAAAAAACATATTAAAATCACTGCATTTCCTGAAGAGCAGCGTCAGCTTCCTGAACGAGCATTTCAACAACAGCGGAAATTTCTTCTCTGTTGGTAGCCCAATCAACGCCGTGAAGAGCAGCTCTCAGACCGATCTCATCGCCGCCGTCGGTAGTGAGGGAAGCAACGTCGGTAGAAACGCCTGTAGCAAGGTCAACAACGGGATACTGACGAGCAAGGTCATTGATCTCCTTGTTGATAGCAACAAGCTCCTCGGACCACTGATAGTCGTCCATAGCCTTCTGGTCTGCAATAGCGATAGCCTCGTCATTGGTGTTAGCAAGACGTGTGCAGTCAGCGAAGAGGCCAACACCCTCGGGGTTAGCAGCGCCCTTGCAGAGAACCCAGCCGTCGAGAGTTGCACCCTGATAAGGATCGGAGCCTTCAGGAGAAGGAACGGGAGCAAGACCGAGATTCTCAGGCTTGATGCCTGTAGCCCATGTATCGGGATTAGACTGAACGTGCCATGCGCCAACGATATAGAAAAGCTCTCTGCCCTCGCCCATGAAAGCAGGCTGCTCGTTCCAGTCAAAGAGAGATCTGTCCATAACAAGACCCTTGTTGTAAAGCTCGTACATCCAGTTCATAGCCTTTTCAACGGTAGGATCCATCAGATTTGTTGTAAGAGAACCGTCAACGGACTTAACGGAGGGAACGCCTGCGGAGAGGAACAGAGCCTTTTCAGCCCAGTAGCCGTCAAGACCCCACTGATCGGCGTCGGGGTCGCAGAACTGCTCCAGCATTGAGGTAAAGGTATTCCAGTTCCACTCGCCTGCCTTGTAAAGCTCCCAGGGATCGTCAAAGCCGTTTTCTTCGATAGTCTGCTTGTTGTAAATTACAACAGCCTCAGCAGAAACGGAGGTTACAAGCTCATAATGCTTGCCCTTGAAGTTGTAGATCTCCATAGCATCCTTAACATCAGCCCAGAGAGGAGAATCCATGTCGATGTAATCATCGACAGGCTGGAACATACCGTTGATAACGCCCTTAGGAAGAGCAGCGGTATCGCAGGGGAAGAAGTCAACGCCTTCGCCGCCCAGAACCTTGGTGGAAAGGTCGGAGTATCTTGTATTCCATGTAGTGGGAACATATTCAATAGTTCCGCCGTACTTAGTCTTGAAGAGAGTGATGTTTACAGCCTCAGAATCACCCTTGGAGGTAGAAGGATTGATGTCATAATGAGCCATCCACTTGATAGTCTTGTTTTCAAGCTCAACATCCTTCAGCTCCTTGGCAGCTATCTCCTCGAGAGTAGCCTTGTCCTCTTCGGCGTATGTAGCAGTGTTCAGCTCAACAGTAGCCGCAGTAGTGGTAACAACGGTAGTGTTTTCGGTATCATTCGCATTCTTGCCTTCCTCGGAGCCACCGCCGCAGGCAGTAAGACCGAGAGTAAAGGTAAGAGCGGAAATACCGGCAATTGTTCTCTTGAAATTCTTCATATAAAACCTCCAAAAATTGATTAGGAAAAGTCTCCCTCCTGCTGCAAAGGCGGGAATACTTGTTCCCTGTATACGTTCATGCCGTACATTAAAATATTCGCAATATTATTTTATCATTTTTCACGCAGGCTGTCAATGACGTTTTGCAACTAAATTTCCTATTCGATTTGTTTATTTTTAATAAATAAACGTATTCGTAACCCTATTTTAGCTAAAAACGCAGTTAATTTTCAAAGACAAAACGGCAAAGCCCGAAGGCTCTGCCGTCTGAAAAAGCATTATAATAAGATTATTCCTCTTCGGAAACCTCAGCGCCGTTCTCCTCGAGAACCGCTCTGATAGAAAGGCTGATACGCTTCTTCTCGGAATCTATCTCGGTGATCTTAGCAGTGACCTCATCACCAACGGAAAGAACGTCCTTAACATTGGTAACTCTCTTGTCAGCCACCTGAGAGATGTGGATAAGACCGTCAATACCGGGAATGATCTGAGCGAATGCGCCGAAAGCAGTGATGGAAACGATCTTGCAGTTAACAACATCGCCTTCCTTATACTCGTTCTCGAACTTCACCCAGGGGTTGTCCTCGTCCTTCTTGTAGCCGAGGGAAATTCTGCCTGCTTCCTTGTCCAGATCCTTAACATAAACCTCGAGAGTGTCGCCAACGGAAACAACCTCGGAGGGGTGCTTGATCCTGTCCCAGCTAAGCTCGGAAATGTGAACCATACCGTCAATGCCGCCGAGATCAACAAAAGCACCATAAGAAGTAAGAGACTTTACCTCGCCCTTGAAAACGTCGCCCACCTGAACGGTTTCCCAGAACTTAGCCTTGGCAGCGTCTCTTTCAGCACTGCGAACAGCCTTGATAGAGCCCACAGCCTTGCCTCTCTGCTCATTAACTTCGATAACCTTGAACTTAACGTTCTTCTTGAGAAGCTCTTCAAGCTTCTCGTCTCTTCTCATGGTAGCCTGAGAAGCGGGGATAAATACTCTTACACCGTTAGAAAGAACGATAACGCCGCCCTTAACAACGCCTGTAACAGTACCCTCGAGGATAGTGCCCTCTTCCTTAGCCTTGGCAAGCTCGTCAAGACCCTTGAGAGCGTCGACCTTCTTCTTGGAGAGCTGAACGATACCCTCCGCATCGTTGATCTTGATAACGATAAGATCGACCTCTTCGCCGACTTTAACCACATCGCCGGGCTTGAGGGAAGGATCGTCTGTCAGCTCGGACAGAGACACATAGCCTGTGTGCTTAGTACCCACGTCAACAATAGCTTCTGTGTTGTTTACAGCAGTTATGTATCCTTTCACCCTGTTACCGGTATATAATCTTTTGAAAGAAGCGTCGAGAGCCTCCTCAAAGTTAAAGTCCTCGTCCATGTTTTTGATAATTTCGCTCATCTGGTTTTTGACCTCCTTGATAATAGATGCCGGGGTGGACGCTCCGGCGGTGATACCAATACGGATATCACTTTTATTAGAAAAGCCTTCCGGCATTTTCAGCAAACCTGTTTCCTCAGGGCTTTCAATATGAAAGCAGCACCCGCAAAGCCCGCTGCATATCCGAAAGAGCTTAACGGTATTAGAGCTGTGCCGCCCGCCGACCACGATCATGATATCGCTTTCGGCAGCAAGCCTCATAGCCTCCTCCTGCCTCTCCGAGGTAGCGCTGCAGATGGTGTCAAAGGTCTCTGCATTGGGATAAGAGGCAGCTATACGGACGCAATTTTGCCACATATTTATATTATACGTTGTCTGCGGCATAATTGCAACCTTTTTTTTTGAATTTTCATAATTTTTTTTCAGAAAAGCGTCAAGCTCCTCCGAATTCTGCAAAACATACGCTCCATTTTCGCAGTGACCTGCAATACCGACCACCTCAGGGTGAGACTTGTCACCCATAATGATAACATCGCAGCCCTCACGGGAGCATTTTGCGGCAGTATTCTGAATACGTCTCACAAAGGGGCAGGTGCCGTCGGAATAGGATATCCCTCTCTCCTCCAGCTCTCTGTAAACCTCCATACCCACTCCATGGGAACGGATAATGACCTTTTCATCATGTTCAGCCTCAGACGGAGAAGAAATGACCCTTACGCCCTTTTTGGCAAGATCACCCACCACTGAAGGATTGTGGATTATCTCGCCGAGAGTAGCCGTCTTAAAGCCGTGTTCTATTTCATTATACACGAGTTTTACCGCTCTGTCAACACCAAAACAGAAACCTGCGGACTTTGCGGCGGTAATTGTGAATTTTTTCATAATTTTCAGACCGTCTTTATGTGTATTATTGCCATAAAAAATTGGATTATTCAGCCATATCGGAAGAAATTTCCTCAGTTTTCGGACCTTCCACCAGCTCAGTAATAGCGTCCATAATGACGGATTTCACCCTTTTGAGACTTTTGGAGTCGCCCTCGCCGATGTCAAGCTCTTCCGATTTAATGACCTTACCTATCTTCAGAGTGACCTTGCTGCGGAAGTGAAGCTTCTCCCCCTCGAAAACAATGCCCATGGGAAGAACGTCCGCACCCGATTTAGCAGCAATAAGCGCAACCCCCGTCTTGCCCCTGCCCACCTTGTTTTCCTTGGAACGAGTGCCTTCGGGGAAAATGACTACATTCCTGCCGCTGTGAAGGATATCCACACAGTCATCAATGACCTTCATATCCCCCGCACCCCGCTTGACGGGAAATGCACCAAGGAAGCGGATAAACGCACCGAAAAGCTTGTTTTTGAAAAGCTCCTCCTTAGCCATGTAGGTAACGGGTCTTTTCATGGGCATGGTGATGATAACGGGATCGGCATAGCTGCGGTGATTGCAGGCAATGATAAGCCCCTCCGTCTCGGGAACATTCTCCCTGCCCTCTATCTTAAAATTATAAAACAGCTTGTAAATGCCCATTACAGTGTATCTTACAAAAGCGTTCAAAGAGCCATACCTTCCTTTACAGAATTTCCTTTATCATTCGGATAATTTTCTCGACAGATTCCTCAAGGGACAGCTCGGTAGTATCACACAGCACAGCGTCCTCCGCCTGTTTCAGAGGAGCAATTTCTCTTGTGGAATCGTCCCTGTCCCGCTTGATAATGTCCGCCAGCACCTGCTCATAGGAAGGAGCGTCGGGCTTGCCCATAAGCTCCCTGTATCTCCTGTCAGCCCTCGCCTCGGGAGAAGCGGTGAGGAATATTTTAAGGTCGGCATTTGGAAGCACAACCGTACCGATGTCCCTGCCGTCCATGATGATGTTGTTCTCACGGGAAATTTTCTTCTGCAAATCAAATAAAAACGCCCTTACCGCAGGAATAGCGGAAACCTTTGAAGCCCCCATGGAGACCTCGGGAGTCCGTATCCTGTCCGAAACGTCCTCACCGTTTAAAAAAACGTGCTGAACGCCGTCAATGAAGCGCAGCTCGGGAGTAATGCCCGAAAGAATACCCTCCACCTGTTCGGGAGCGTTAATATCAACGCCGTTTGAAATGCAGTGATAAGCCACAGAGCGGTAAAGCGCCCCTGTGTCAACATAAATAAACCCCAGCTCAGCAGCAGCCCTGCGTGCAATGGTAGATTTGCCCGCACCTGCAGGACCGTCAATAGCAATGTTAATGCTCATTATAAAAACTCCTTAATATGAAGCGTCCGACCCGTCAATATCATCAAAAATAACGGGAACCAGCCGCTTGAGATCGTTAAGCAATGGAAGTGCCAGCTCTCTCATCTGAGGGTGTGCCCTCTCCGAGGTGCGAAGCCTGAAAAAATGTCTCCACTCACGAAGATTCATAGTAACCATAAGCTCGGTCTTGACGGAATTTGGAAGAATACTCCTTGCCTCCTCGGGCTTAGCGCCGAGAGAAATGAGCTTGCTGTAAGCGTTTTCTATCTCCTGCATGGTGTTTTTCCAGACTGCAAACTTCTCCTCGTCCTCGTCCCAGAAAAAGGGACGGATAAAGGTTATCTCACGGCCGAACTTGTCCTTGGAATAGTTGCAGTAGCGTGTGCTTTCCTGGCTGTAGCTTGCAATGCGGTGACGGACGATCTCGTGAGTAACGCCCCTGTCGCAGATAAATCTGACGGTTATCTTCTCATGCTCGAGAACGGATTCGTGACCCGACTTAAGTATCATTCCCACGAATTTCTCCGCAGAACCTGCAGTGATCCTGTCCTCGCTCTTGTAGCAGACACGTCCGCAAAGCTCAATATTGCGCAGCATTTTATCGCCGTCAATATCGGAAATTATCTCATGAGAGGGTGCGATAATTTTCATTAAGATCCTCCTTTATATACATAACACTCTCCCCATCCCCCGTGTCATCGGGAACGGGAGTATAGCCGCAGCTCAGGCAGCATTTTTCCGCAGCGGCATTGGAGCTGTAAACGTGCATGGCAGCATTGTTGATGCCCTTTTCAATAAAGATATCCTCTGCAAGACGGATACAATCCTTGCTGATGCCCTGACCTCTGAACTCGGGGTCAATAACAAGCATGGAGATCCAGCCGCAGTCACCGCTTTCAAGACCGCTGAGCTTTACCCAGCCCGCAGGGTCGGAGCCGTAATAGATAATGTAGTCCTCCTCGTCATCGTCCTCACGCCATTGCTCGAATGCCTCATCCCAGTCTTCGATGTCAAGCACGCCCGCACCCAGCCTGTCAAGCAGCTCGGCACGGTTGTAAAGCTCGCAGAGATAGGGCAGATCCCCTCTTTTAACCTCCGCAAGGCGGACCTTTTTGCCGCAAAGCTCGTTTCTCACTTTAAGAATGGGATATCCCTGCTCATAAGGCTTAACAATGGAAGGATTCCTTGCAGCCTCCGCAAAAATAATATCCGCAAGACCGCCTTCAAGCTCCTCAACAAGAACATTCAAAGGCTTCTTGTAAAGCTCGGGGCATACGGAAGCAATGGAAATAACTCTTGCGCCGTTCAGATCCATGACTCTGTAAGGCCATATGCTGCAGTCGAAGGGCTTGTTTTCACCGAGAGTGCAGCCCTTTTGTGGGTCGAGAGCAGGACAGCGGTAAATTTCCTCCTCTTCGTCCCAGCAGTCCTCCATGTTGAAAACATAGCCGCCGCTGACTCCTTTGGAAACCATTTTCAGCTCGGGACGTTCGGCTGAAATTTTCGTATAAAGCTCCCTTGTGATAACAGGGGTCTCCCATACATCGTATTTGTCAAAAATGCAGCAAAGACGGCACTTTGCGCAGGTCTCGCCCGATAGAATGTTTTTTAGCATAAGTCATTTTCCTTTTCATAATTATTTTCGGGAATATAGGCTCATATGCGGGATATAATAGAATAAAGCCGATAAAACGGCAATATTATACATTATTTTTTCTTGGGAAAGGATAGAAAAATTATGAAAATATCGCAGAAGCAGTACAGCGAAATGGTAAAAAAAGCCTCTCCGAATTCAAAATGCTACAGAGACGTTCCCCTTGCATTTCTCATCGGCGGACTTATCTGCGTCATAGGGCAGGCACTCACAGACCTTTACTCGAACATGGGGCTTGACGACAGAACAGCCTCCGCCTTCTGTACAATAACCCTTGTTTTCCTCTCCGCCCTGTTTACGGGTCTGGGGCTGTATGAAAAGCTGGCGAAATACGGCGGAGCAGGCACTCTCGTACCCGTAACAGGCTTTGCCAACGCCGTAGCCTCTCCGGCAGTAGAATTTAAATCCGAGGGCTATGTTTTGGGACTCGGAGCAAAAATATTCATAATAGCAGGACCCGTTATCCTCTACGGAACAGCCGCCTCGGTGCTGTACGGGCTTATCTACTATTTTTTCCTCAGATAACGGAAACTCCCACAACGGTGATATTATCGGTGCTGCCGTTGTCAATGGCAGTGTCGATAAGCCGTCTGAGACGTTTCGGGAGACGCATGGGCATGGCAAGAATCTCCTCAAACTCCCCGGAGGTGATGTAATCGGAAAGCCCGTCGCTGCAGATGATGATGATGTCGCCCTTTTTGATGCCCCCGTCTATCTCCGTCACCATAGGGTCGGGATCATCGGCAATGTTGCCTAAAACGGGGAAAATAACATTCCTCTGAGCATGGGTCTTTTTCTCCTCGCCCGTTATCTTCCCCTGCTCATAGAGAAGCTGAACAAGGGACTGATCGGTGGAAAGCTGCCTGATAATACCGCCCCTGCAGCGGTACATACGGGAATCCCCCACATTCGCCACAAAAGCCCTGCCGTTTTCGTCCACAGCAAGAGCGCAGAGGGTGGTCTGCATATTAGCAGAGCTGCCATGGGTAATGCCATAGCGTTTAAGTCTCGAATGGATAGAAAGGAGCTTTGCCCTGAGATCCACCTTTTTGCCGAATCTCACGCCCGATAAAAGCTCAAGAGCCATTCGGGAAGCGATCTCCCCCGAAGCCTCGCCGCCCACGCCGTCGGCAACGGCAGCGATAAAGGGAGCGTTCACATCACTCTCCATCTGAGCCTTTGACAAAACAATTTTATTGACAAGATAAGCGTCCTCGTTATGCTCACGGACAGCTCCCTTGTCGGAAATACCGCAGCAATAATACAAATCGGACACCTCGGACAGCTATAAATATACATATTATATTATACACCACATTGAAATAAAAAGCAATAGCAAATCCTGATATTTTTAAAAACATATTTTCCGCTGAAATCAAATATATTCAGTATATTTTTCTTAATAACATAAATCTCCGTGAAAATTTGTATAATTGCACGAAAAGAGAGAGAATGAGCATGAAAAAGATTGACAAACGAGCATAAATATAGTAAAATTATTATGTAATATTATAGCAAATCCACACATGGAGGTTTTACATAATGTCATCCTTAAAGCTTACAGAACTTATTGATGTCCGCGTCCTTCAGGAGATACAGGACGGCTTTGCCGAGGTAACGGGAATGGCAGCGCTCACCACAGACGCCGATGGCAACCCTGTTACAAAGGGCAGCAACTTCACCGATTTCTGCATGAAATATACCCGCCGCTCCAAGCTGGGCTGCGAGAGATGTGAACGCTGCGACCGTGAGGGCGGCGAGCAGACCCACCGCACGGGAAGAGCCGCAGCATATCCCTGCCATGCAGGACTTATGGACTTTGCTGCACCCATAATGGTAAACGGGGAATTTATAGGTTCCTTCATCGGCGGACAGGTACTCACAGAAAAGCCCGATGAGAACAAATTCCGCAGGATAGCAGCGGAGCTTGGCATCAATCCCGATGAATATATCGCAGCTCTCAGAAAGGTAAAGATAGTACCCAAGGAGAGAGTGGAAGCAGCTGCAAGATTCCTGCATACCATTGCAAAGAACATCTCCGCAATGGCATATTCCAGCTATTGCATGAAGGAAAATAACAGCGCCCTGTCAAGCAACATGACCGCCACAAACGATATTATCCGCAGGGTAAACAACATTGCCGAGGGCTGCATAACCGCCGTTTCCCGAATGGACGAGACCTTCAGACAGCTTTCAAACATTGCAGAAAAGTGCGTCGGCGAGGTAAAGACCGCAAACGATGCCGCAAAGGTAATACTGGATATCGCAATGAATACCAGAATACTTGGCTTCAATGCGTCTATCGAAGCGTCCAGAGCCAAGGAAAGCGGTAAGGGCTTCGGCGTTATCGCGCAGGAGGTAAGAAGCCTTGCAGACACCTCCAAGACCTCAGCCGATACCATTGAGCAGAAGATCAAGAGCATCGGAAGCTGCGCCGCAGATATCAACAACAGCGCAAAGGACGCCTCCGAGCTGATATCCGAAGCAGTATCGGGAATCGAAGAGTTAAAGAACGTTATCAGCGAGATAAAGTCATAAGACCACCGCTGTAAGCGTATATACCGAAAGGAAGTGTTTTTATGGATCCTACTTCAATTGCTTCCATGGCAACAGGCATGAAGCAGGCACAGCTTGCAAATGCAGTCAGCACCGCAATGCTGAAGAAGTCTCAGGACGTAATGGAAACTCAGGCTCAGGGGATCATTCAGATGGCTCAGAATATGCCCAAGGTACAGGGTCAGATCGGCTCTATCCTTGACGTAAGAGCATAATTCCCCGAAAGTCATAACGCTTCCGCAGCGTCCTCCCTCTGCGCAGACAGTGCAGAGGGAGTTTTTTTGCAGATTTTCCGTTGACAAATAAAAGAAACCATGCTATAATAAAAAAAACAGGGAATGATGTTCTCCCTTGATTTTAAAAAAATCAAAACCGCCTTAACAAGCTGATGACGTCTGCGATCTTACGCAGAAGTTGTCGGCTTTTTTAGATTAATGGAGGAATGAATATGTTATTTTCACTTGGGCTAATATTTATAGTGGGCTTTAGCGCCGCAGAAATATTCCGAAGAATAAAGCTCCCAAGGATAATTGGGATACTCGCCGCAGGGATGATCATCGGACCATACGTCCTTGACCTTCTCGACCCGTCAATTCTTGGGATATCCGCCGAGCTTCGGAAAATGTCGCTGATAATAATTCTCATAAAAGCAGGACTGTCTCTCGACCTGTCCGACCTGAAAAAGATAGGCAGACCCGCAGTGCTTATGTCCTTTCTCCCAGCCGCCTTTGAAATAACGGGCTATGTGATATTTGCCCCCATAATTTTCGGGATAAGCCGAAGCGAAGCGGCAGTCATGGGAGCAGTGCTGAGCGCAGTGTCCCCCGCAGTGGTAGTTCCCCGAATGGTAAAGCTCATCGAGGAAAAGAGAGGAACAAAAACAGGTGTTCCCCAGCTTATCCTTGCAGGAGCCTCCTGCGACGATATCTTTGTCATCGTGCTGATATCCGCATTTCTCACCATGGCGCAAAGCGGCAGCTTCAATGCCGCAAGCCTGTGGGATATCCCCATATCCATAATACTCGGAGCAGCACTGGGCGCAATTGCGGGAGCAATGCTCGGAAAAATATTCAGCTCCGCAAATATCCGCAGCACCACCCAAACCATCATTCTTCTCTCGTCCGCCTTCATGCTGATGACCATAGAAACATGGGCAAAGGATCACATAGCCCTCTCGGGACTTCTTGCCGTAGTGTCCATGGCGTGCGTCCTCAAGCTGAGAACATCATCGGAGCAGACAAAAAAGCTCTCCGCCAAATTCGGAAAGCTCTGGATAGCAGCAGAATGTCTGTTATTTGCCCTTGTGGGAGCGGCAGTGGATATCCGCTATACCATGGCAGCAGGCATGGGAGCCATAGCAATAATATTTATATCCCTCTGCTTCCGCACAGTGGGAGTGATACTCTGCCTCGTAAAAACAAAGCTCAGCATAAAGGAAAGGATATTCTGCATAATAGCCTATCTTCCGAAAGCCACAGTGCAGGCAGCATTCGGAGCCGTACCTCTCGCAGCAGGGCTTCCCGGCGGCAAAATGATCCTGTCGGTAGCAGTCCTCGCCATAATAATAACCGCCCCTCTGGGAGCAATAGGTATAGACAACAGCTTCGCAAAGCTCCTGTCCGATGATTCTGAATAATAAAAAGCTGCCCCGCCGATAAAAGCAGGGCAGCTTTATTATGCCTGATTATATCAGGAAATTACTTAGTCAGCTTCCAGATGTTCTTAGCATACTCGTCAACAGCACGGTCAGCGGAGAATACACCCGCACCTGCAATGTTGTGGAGAGACATCTTGTTCCACTTAGCCTTGTCCTTGTAGCACTCGGAAACGTACTGCTGAGCGGACTGGTAAGCATCGAAATCTGCAAGTACCATATAAGGATCCTTGAACTTGAGGGTGTCTGCAACCTCCTCAAATGTGCAGCCGTTGATGCCGCTGTACATCTTTGCGAGAGCCTTGCGAATGACCTCGTTGTTGTTAACATAATCCTCGGGACGATAGCCCTGAGCCTTCTTTGCAAGAACCTCCTCGGTGGTCATACCGAAGATGAAGATGTTGTCCTTGCCTACCTGCTCCTTGATCTCAACGTTTGCGCCGTCGAGAGTACCGAGAGTAAGAGCGCCGTTGAGCATAAGCTTCATATTACCTGTACCCGAAGCCTCTGTGCCTGCAAGAGATATCTGCTCGGAGACCTCTGCAGCGGGCATAAGAAGCTCGGACATTGTTACACGGTAATCCTCAAGGAAGAATACCTGCAGCTTCTTGCTGATAACGGGGTTCTTTCTTATTTCCTCGCCCAGAGCCCAGATCATCTTGATTATCTGCTTTGCAAGATAATAGC
>JAGBFZ010000298.1 GCA_018110855.1 Oscillospiraceae bacterium | reverse complement strand
TCGAGATCGCGGTTCATAAATTCCAGACAGTCGGGTATAAGGCTGTAACACTTTGTGAGCATTATATAATACATGGGCACTGCGGACACAAAGGTATTGCTGCGGTCATTCAGAAGCTGCCTTGCGGTTTCGTGGTCTTCTCTGACAATGGAGATCATCATAGCGTCGGTTATCGGGCGGGCATAGTCATTCCTGTTGGTTTCGCCGAATGCGTAGCTGAAGGGTGTATGTATGTAGTCTATAAATGCAGAAAGCTTTTCGGCGGAGTCTGTCAGGCTCAGGATAGTCAGAAATCTTTTTATCATGCTGTTGCTTGAGATCCCTCTTTCGCTTCTTTTCAGGCTTTCTGTCAGTTCGCGGAACTCTTCTGTATTGTCCTGTTCCAGGGCGGCTCTCATAAGCTCGTCAATGTATATTATTTCCGAATAGTTCGGGAAGCTGAGTTTGTTATCTGTTGTAAGCTCCATGACGATCTCCTTCCTTCAGATCATTTTATATAAATTATATCATTAATATTCAGACCATCGGCTTCAATTTTGAAGTGTTTTTCAGAAAGGGGTAATTATTTTGAGTAACGAAAACAAGACCGGTAATGCGAAAAAGAAAAAAGATGAAGAAGATAAAAAGGAAAAGAAGATACAGCAGACGCTTTATCTGCTGGATTATATGCTCAAACATTCATCGGTAAATCACAAGATCTCCGCTGCCGAGCTTATGACTGCACTGCTGGACAGAGAGTTCCCGGAGGATACGAGCGGTAAGGTATATGACCCCCAAATGTTCAATGATAAGAAGTATGAGTCCAAAGTAAAAAGGTTTTTGGACGATCTTATCTATGGCGGTGTGAATATGCTGGGTATCAGGCTGATCGACTGCAAGTACGATGACCCTAAGGCATCATTTGAACGCAAGGATAAAAGATATTACGCCGAGGGACCTCTGACCGAGGAACAGGTAGCTATCCTCAGAGATGCTGTCTGCGTTTACCCGTATGCGGAGATGGGCAAGACACAGGAAATAGTTGATGCGCTGAATAAGCTGACCACCGAATATAATCAGATGACGTATAACGCCGATCTTGTGGGGGCAAATAAGTATCCGGGCACATATTACGAGAATCTTCAAGAGATATATAAGGCGCTTTCTGCCACAGAATATGATGACCCAAAGGAAACTTCCCGCATTTCCATTCAGGAAGCACGAATGTCACGGGAGAAGTATCTCGCAGGCAGGTCAAAGAAGATAAGCAGAGTGAGCTTTGAATATTATGAGTATGCTTTCAACGAAAGTACACGTAAGATCGAGCTTTCCCCTAAGCTGCTCAAAAACGGCGGGATCGTCCGAACGGTAAATCCCCTGAAGCTGCTCTGGTCCAACGGATATTACTATCTTGTCACATATTACAAGGATAAAAACGGTAATTACAGATACCTGAATTACCGTGTTGACAGAATGAAAAATGTCAAGTGTACCTCCGAGCCTGCGGAGGAACTGACAGAGTCCAAGTATGTAAACGAATCGGGATTTAAGGTGTCGAAATACAAGGGTGAAAATCCCGTTATGTATTCCTCCGATGAGGGCAGGACAGATGTTGTTCTGCGGTGCAAAAAGTATCTGCTCAACAATGTTCTGGACACCTTCGGATTTGAGGTCAAGATCACTGCTGCTCCGCCCGATGAGCTGGTGGTGAAGGTCAACCGTGCATCGCCCAAGGGCGTCATAATGTGGGCGCTGGAATACGGCGACGGCGCTGAGATAGTCGAGCCTGCTTCGCTGAGGGAAGAAATGAAGTCCGCCGCCGAAAAGCTTTTGAAAAGGTATAATACCAATAACCAATAAAAGTGCAGATAAAAGATCTGCGCAAAAACCATATACGCAAGTTTTTGCTTGATTTTTTATTCACTTTTTAATTGGTTCTTAGTATAAATAAAATTTTACAGCACTTCAAAAATGAAGCAAAAAATTTCCCTGTCTGTGGTATTATTCTATTACTGAATAATATGCGAAAGGCAGGGATTTTTTTATGACTGATTTTCTTAAGGCGGTCATCGATATAAAGAAATATACCGAATCGGGGGATAAGGAGGGGCTTTGCAGAAGTATTTCAATGAGCAGCGACAATTTTTACAGTGATATCGACAGTGTT
>JAGBFZ010000297.1 GCA_018110855.1 Oscillospiraceae bacterium | reverse complement strand
GGTATTGTGCGTGACAGCCTTATCAAGGAGAATAGGCCCGAGTATGCCGACGCTATCGAGGTATTCAAAAACGGCGGCGATTTCGTGTCGGAGGAGAATCTGACAGAGCTTGTGGCATTTGCACTGACGAAGATGTGATATTTAAGGACAGACCCGGAATGTCTGTCCTTTGAGACCGTCGAAAAAGTCCCTTTGGGACTTTCTCGCCGAAACATCCGCACTGCCCGCACTCGTTGACGGAGATGCCGTCAACTCGCACAGTTGTGCGGATAGAGGTTATTTTTCCGACGCACATGTCGTCGGAAAAATTTATTAAAAAAGCCTGCTTCGCAGGCAAAAACATAGTTTTTCGACAAGCTGTAAGGACAGACCTGGAATGTCTGTCCTTTTTATTTATGTTTGATAATATTTTTTAAAGTCCTGCACACACTATCGTTGGTGATACTAATGAGAGATTTTTTTAAAGGCATGCTCTGCGGCGGGCTTAACGGATTTTTCGGGTCAGGCGGAGGGGTAGTTGCCGTACCTGTGCTGGAGCATGAAGGCTGTGAGGCCAAACAGGCGCACGCTACCTCGGTGGCATTGATATTTGTACTGAGCCTTGTTACTGCAATATCCTACGGTGTAAGCGGCAGCCTTGACATTGCCGCAGCGTGGGAATATATTCCGTGGGGACTTGGCGGCGCTGTTGCAGGCTCAATATTTCTGCGGCGGATAAGCTCCGTGTGGCTGCACCGTGTTTTCGGAGCTATAGTGTGCGTTGCTGCGGTGAGGATGCTGTTTCTATGATGCACGCAGTAGTTGGCTTCCTGGCGGGAGTAATGGCGTCGATGGGACTTGGCGGCGGATTTGTACTGGTCGTATGGCTTACTGTGTTTGAGCAGGTGGGGCAGAAGACGGCGCAAGGCATCAATCTGCTTTTTTTCCTGCCGATAGCGCTTTTGTCGCTGGTCATTCATCTTAAAGGCGGTCTTGTTGACAGGCAGCTCCTGCGGCGGTACATCTTCGGCGGAGTGCTGGGTGCGATACTAGGAACGATAGCTTCCAATATCATAGCCGCCGAGCTGTTGAGAAAGCTGTTTGCATTGTTTCTGCTGTGCTTCAGAACTAGGGAGCTTTTTTCCGCACGTAAACAAAAAGCACCTCCCGATAAAAAGGAGAATGCCCGATAAAATGCAAAAACCCCCTTGCCGAAGCAAGGGGGTAAAAATGCAGTAAAATGAATTACTTGAGCTCAACTGTAGCGCCGGCAGCCTCGAGCTTAGCCTTGATCTCCTCAGCCTCAGCCTTGGGAGCGCCTTCCTTAAGAGCCTTAGGAGCGGACTCAACGAGCTCCTTAGCCTCCTTAAGACCAAGACCGCAGATATCCTTAACAGCCTTGATAACGTCCATCTTCTTCTCACCGAAGGAAGCGAGAACTACGTCGAACTCTGTCTTCTCCTCAGCAGCAGCACCGCCGGCAGCAGCGCCAGCAGCAGGAGCAGCAGCAACAGCAGCTGCAGATACACCGAACTCTTCCTCAAGAGCCTTTACCAGTTCGTTAAGCTCGAGTACAGAAAGAGCCTTAACTTCTTCAATCATAGCTAAAATCTTCTCAGAAGCCATTTTAATTTCCTCCATAAATATGTTTTAATTTTGTTGTTCTGCGTTTTACGCAGCATTAGTGGTTCCTGCACTAGGCGGCAGGGAAGCCTGTCCGAACATTAAGCGGACTGCTCTTCGTTCTTCTTTGCGATCTCGTTGATAGCGATAGCAACACGCTGGATGGGAGACTGCAGCATGAACACGAGCTGGGAAAGCAGTGTTTCCTTGGAAGGAAGCTTTGCGTACTTCTCAACTTCTTCCTTAGAGATGACCTGACCATCGATGAAGCCGAGCTTGATAGAGAACTTGCCATCAGAGCCTTCAGCCTTCTTGTTCAGGATCTTGGGGGCGATGATGATATCATCTGCGTGAAGTGCGATAGCTGTTGTGCCGGAAAGTGCGGGCTCAAGACCCTCGATTCCTGCCATCTCAGCAGCACGCTTCAGCAGAGTGTTCTTAACTACAAAGTAATCTACGCCGCCTTCACGAAGTTCCTTACGGAGCTTGGTGTCGTCCTCAACGGAGATACCCTTGTAATCAACCAGAACGCCGCCTGCAGATGCCTTCAGCTTGTCAGCCAGCTCTGCAACGTAAGCCTGCTTCTGTTCGAGTATGCTTTTACTGGGCATTAAATTCACTCCTTCTTTTAAATTTACGCTGTTTCAAAGCATGGAAAATAAAAAATCCCTCTCTGAACAAAGACAGAAAGGAACGCAGAAAATCTTTTTGATTCCCATTCCTCGGCAGGCGGCAGAAGCCATTACGATCTTACGATCACCTGCTGTCTTTAGAACAGCATATGTATTATATCACACCGAAAACTATTTGTCAAGGGGTTTTTGAAATTTTTTTAAAGAAAAAAGCCGAAAGCGTTAAGCCTTCGGCTTTTTGTGCGTCATGCAAGAACGTTCAGAAGAGTTCCTCTTCCGTCAGGGGAGGGCATAGCCTCCAGCATTTCCGTGATATTCTCCATAGAAACCTCGGCAGCCTCCATGGTCTTTTTCATCATGCCTACAGAAACAGCATTCTGCATGTTAGCCATTGCCATATTCATGGACATAGCAGCGATAGTAGATTCCATATAAAGCGCCTCCTTGCATTTTATTTATTTTATTTTACCACACATTTTCCTGTTTGTCAAGTGATATGAAACATCATTTGAATTTTGCGCCCAGACTTAGCATAAGTATCTCGCCGTCTTTAAGTGTAACAATACCTGCTTTTTCAGGTCCGTTTTCGTATTTTGAGAAGGAGTACCTTGTTATTTTGTTATCGTTGTTTGTATCAAGGATATAGTATTCTGCCGTATAGATCTTCTTACCGTTTTTATAATAGGAATATGTGTTATCGTAGTATATTTCATGGTTTCCCGCTTTACAATTCACACCTGCCC
>JAGBFZ010000296.1 GCA_018110855.1 Oscillospiraceae bacterium | reverse complement strand
GTCTTTGAGAAAATAGATGTTATTGACGAAAATTCCCAGCGTGTGGATCATGATAAGGAAAAATATGATATTGTAATGCTTTCATTTGAGACTTCGTCCGCTCTTTCCGCATACAAACACTGTGCCGAATTCCGCAGAAGGGGGAGCTATGTGGTCTGCGGAGGATATCATGCAACTGCATTGCCCGAGGAAGCGGCAGAGCACTGTGATACAGTCATTGCGGGACCTGCGGAAAAATCCGTGCCTCAGTTTTTTCGGGACTATCTTGCAGGCACACCGAAAAAGCTGTATCGGGATTATAACGTCTGCGCTGAGGATTTTACTGTTCCTGCAAGGGATAAGATCACACGGCGCAAAAAGCTGAAAATACCTGCCGTAATCGCTGACAGAGGATGCACTAACTGCTGCAAATACTGCTCAATGCGCACAATGTGGAAAAGCTGTCCACGTCCTGCGGAAAGTGTTGCAGAAGAGATCGCACAGCTTAAATCAAAAATGGTTATATTCTATGACCCGAACTTTTTCGGGAACCGCAGCTATGCAATGGAGCTTATGAATGCGCTGAAGCCCTTGAAAATATTATGGGCGGCAAATGCTGCTGCTGATTTCGGATATGACGAGGAGCTTATGACAGCTGCTTATGAAAGCGGCTGCCGCGGTGTGCTTATCGGGCTGGAATCACTGAATTCTCAGTCCTTGACCAATGCGGCAAAGCGTTTTCACGATGCAGACAGATATAAGGAAATTATCGAAAATATACATAGGCACGGCATTGCCGTAAACGGCTGCTTTGTGCTGGGCTTTGACAACGACACGGAGGAAGAGCTTCTGGCATTGCCCGAACGTGTGGACAGGCTTGGTCTTGATCTATGCAGATTTGCTGTTCTGACGCCTTATCCGGGTACAAGACAGTTTGAAGAATATGACCGTGCGGGACGTATCTTAACCAAGGACTGGAGCCTATATAACCAGCATAATGCCGTATTTGCACCGAAAAATATGTCTCCCGAACGTCTTGATGAAATATACCGCAAAGTCTGGAAAGAGGCATACAGCTGGCGAAGAGTGCTGAAACGCACCTTTAATTCTGCATGGCGCGGAAAACCGTATATTTTTATCCTGCTGGGTGCAAATATCGGTTTCAAGTTCCTTGGCATTGACAAGGGAGCAAAAGTTTGAAAATCAAAGATTTTCAAACTTAGAGTTTTGTTTCTTCGGCTGTCGCCTCGATTTGCTTCGCAAACCACAAAACTCTCAAAAAAGGAATGGCAATTAAAATGAAAATCACATTTATCAGGCTGAATATGTTTGAGCATATAAGCTCCGATGCAATGAAGCCGCTGCTTTTCGGAATAATCAAAAGCCACACTCCCCGTGAATTTGATATTGAATTTATCGACGAGCGTGTTGAAAGGCTGCCCGAAAAGATCGACTCGGATATTATTGCTTTTTCCGTTGAAACCTTTACCGCAAAGCGTGCTTATATCCTTGCGAAAAAATACAGGAACAATAAAAACATCATTGTTATGGGCGGCTTTCACGCCTGTGTCATGCCCGATGAAATGCTCGAATATGCCGATTCCGTTATAACGGGAGACGCAGAGGATTCGTGGGAGTATTTTCTTGCGGACTGCATAAAAGGCACTCCGAAAAGAATATACTGCTCAGACGAAAGCCGTCCGCTGGAGATGCTTCAAGATGACCCGTCGGTATATCGGCATAAATATTACGGCATCGGGGTATATCAGATATCCCGAGGCTGCAAATATAACTGCGGCTTCTGCTCTATAAAGACAATGTACAGCTGCGTGCGCAGAAAATCCCCGGATATGGTTTATGAGGAACTGAAAAACTCACGGGAGAAAATTATTTTTTTCGTGGACGATAATCTGTTTTACGATAAAGCCTCTGCGCTGGAGCTTTTCCGCAGGATAGCGCCGCTGAAAAAGAAATGGGCGTGTCAGATAAGCATGGACGCCGCCCGTGACGGGCTGCTGCTTTCTCAGATGAAAAAAGCGGGCTGCTTTCTTGTGCTGATGGGCTTTGAGAGCCTTAATACCGAAAGTCTCGGGGAAATGCACAAGGCGGCAAATCTCGCATCGGATTATGAGGAAGTCATTGCAAATATATATCGTCATGGTCTGCTTATATACGGCACCTTCGTGCTTGGCTGCGACGGGGATAACAAGGACGTTTTTGACCGTACTTATGAGTTTGCAGTGAAAAATAAAATGGCTGTGACAAACTTCAATCCGCTTATCCCTATGCCGGGTACGGAGGTTTACAGGCAGATGGAGGAACAGGGCAGACTTCGGTATAAAAAATGGTGGCTGTCGGACAAGTACCGCTATGGCGAAACGGCATTCCTGCCGAAAAATATGTCTCCCGATGAGCTTATGAACGGCTGCCTTAAAATGCGGACGGATTTTTATTCAGCGGGGTGTATCATAAAAAGACTATTTTCAAATCCTGTGAATTTCAGACCGCTGAACTTTTTTGTGTTTATACTTGCAAATATCATATCGCACCGTGAGATACTGAAAAAGCAGGGACAGCTGCTGGGAGGGATACTTAATGAAGCTGACGCTGATCAAACCTAATATCGGGCGGCGTGAGCACAGCCTTTATGTTGATGAAGCACGGATGGAGCCGCTTCAGCTGGGTATACTGGCAGCACTGACTCCTCCCGATTTTGAGGTTGTGCTTTACGACGATCGTATGGAATCTATCCCATACGATGAATCTACTGATATTGTAGCCATAACTGTTGAGACCTTCACCGCCCGCAGGGCCTACGAGATAAGCGAGGAATACCGCAGACGGGGCGTAAAGGTCGTTATGGGCGGAATACACGTTATGCTTATCCCCGAGGAGGTATCCGAGCACTGCGACAGCATTATTGTCGGCGATGCCGAGCCTGTCTGGGCACAGATGCTGGAGGACCTTAAACGCGGTGAACTGAAAAAAAGGTACGATGTTGTTCAGCCCACCTGTCCGCAGATGAATGTCATCACAAGACGGGATATTTTTGAGGGAAAGGGCTATCTGCCCATAACTCTGCTTCAATTCTCAAGAGGATGCAGCCACAGATGCAGCTTCTGTGCTTAATCTGTATATTTCAAGGCACGGCATTTCTGCCGTCCTGTGGAGGACGTAATCAGAGAAATTAAATTGCAGAAAAGAAAGCTGCTTTTTTTCGTAGACGACAATATCGTATGCAACCGTGAAAAGGCGAAGGAGCTTTTTCGTGCGCTGATACCGCTGAAAATACACTGGGTAAGTCAGGGCAGCATAGATATGCTGGCGGACAGCGAGCTTATGTCCCTTATGGTAAAAAGCGGCTGTCTGGGACTTGTAATAGGCTTTGAGTCTATTTCCCCGCAGTGCATTTCCGAGATGAACAAGGGTACAAATAAAAAAGGCTCTGCTGATATGTACAGGTCGGAAATTGAGCAGCTCCGCAAATGGGGCTTGCAGACATGGGCGGCATTTACTGTGGGGCATGACGGCGATACGGTGGAATCTATCCGTGCCACCTGCGATTTTGCCATAAAAAACAAGTTTACCTTTGCAGCGTTCAACATTCTTATGCCCTACCCGAACACTCCGCTTTATGAAAAAATGCAGCGGGAAAACCGTCTTTTATATGACGGGAAATGGTGGCTGCACGAGGATTACCGTTTCAATTATGCAAGCATTGTACCGAAAAATATGACACCGGAGGAGCTGACGGAAATATCCTTTGACTGCCGCCGCCGATTCAACAGTCCCATGTCAATTTTCACTCGTGCTCTGGAACCCCGAACAAATCTGCGGACTCCCTACCGCTTTGCAACATATCTTATATACAATCCTCTTTTTCGCAAGGAAGTATTTAAAAAGCAGGGAATGAAATTTGGTCTGAAAGGCGGCGATAATGATGCTAACCGGAAAGATAAAACCCGTAAGTGAATATACTGAGTCGGAGATATCTTTGATGTACAGTCTTATGGCACAGTTTTACGCTGATACCGATGAGCAGGTGTTTCTCCGTGATTTTTACGATAAGGACTACTGCCTTGCCCTTTATCATGATACTGACGGACTTGTGGGATTTACCACACAGAAGGTAATGGAGCTTGAGATCAACGGGTGTCTGATACACGGAGTTTTTTCGGGCGATACCATTATACATAAATCATACTGGGGCGAGCTTGAACTATTTAAGGCGTGGGCTGATTTCTGGTTCAGATTTGCTGAGAAATATGATGAATTCTACTGGTTTCTTATCTGTAAGGGATATAAAACATATCGTATCCTGCCTGTTTTCTGGAATGAGTTTTATCCTTGTTATAACAGAGAAACACCCGAAAATATGCAGAAGATAATAGATGCATATGCCAAAAAGCTTTATCCCGAAGAATATGACAAATCAGACGGCGTGATAAAGTACAGCCGTATCAAAGACAAGCTGAGAGCAGGCGTTGCTGATGTGGGAGAGCACGAAATGAAGAATAGGGATATTGCATTTTTCTGCGAAAAGAATCCCGGGTATGTAAACGGGAATGATCTGGCGTGCATTGCAAGGATAGACAGATCTGTTCTGAAAAAACGTTCGGTGAGGCTGCTGTTCGGATGAGTGTGAAATGCAGGATATTAAACGGTATATGCCGTCTTGTGTACAGCAGTGAATACCGCCGTTTTATGGCTGTAAAGGATATCGGCAGAGAGCAGGAAAAATATCTTTCCGAGCTTCTTTGCAAAAATAAGGATACGCTATACGGACGTAAATATCATTTTGAAGATATACACAGCTACAAGGACTTTGCGGAAATGTTACCCCTGACAAAATACGAAGATTTCGAGCCATTCATCAATATGATCTGCATGGGCGAAAAGGCTGTTCTGACCGCCGAGGACGTTATACTTATGGAGCTGACAAGCGGCTCGTCGGGTGGCAGAAAAATGATACCTTATACACCGTCATTAAAGCGTGAATTTGGGCGGGGCATAATGCCGTGGCTATGTGATATTTATACCAATGTGAAAAGTGTTGACAGCGGAAAAAGCTATTGGTCCATTACGCCTCTAACTCAGGGAAAAAGCTTTACGGAATGTGGTATCCCTATAGGCTTTGAGGAGGACAGCGAGTATTTCGGCAAGGCTGTTCAGCATATTATGAACGCTCTTTTTGCCGTGGACAGCAGTGTGAAATTTTCTTCGGATACGGACAGCTTCTATCTTGATACCGCTGCTCAGCTTTTACGATGCAGAGAGCTTTCTCTCATATCCGTCTGGAGTCCTTCATTTCTGACGATACTGTGCGGATATATCCGCGATAACGCCGAAATGCTCTCTGAAAACCTGCCAAAGGAAAAGCGTGAGGAGTTTCTCTGTTCGGCGGAAAACGACCGCTTCGATAAAATATTTCCAAAGCTGAAAATTATCAGCTGCTGGACGGACGGCTCTTCGGCTGGACAGGCAGAGGATATCAAAAAAATGTTCCCGGGAGTTTATATCCAACCGAAGGGACTTATTGCAACAGAGTGCTTCGTTTCCTTTCCCATAGTCGGTGAGGAAGGGAGCAGGCTCAGTGTGCGGTCGCATTTTTTCGAGTTTAAAAGCCTTGCCGACGGGAAGATATATACGGCGAACAATCTGCAAAAGGGAGAATATGAAGTTATTGTCACCACAGGCGGCGGCTTTTACAGATACTGCATTGGCGATATTATCCGTGTGTTGGAGGTATATCCCGACGCTCCGCCAAGGATAAGATATCTTCGCAGAAACGCGATTTCAAGCGATATGTTCGGGGAAAAGCTGACGGAGGATTTTTTGCGGGGCGTACTGAAAAAGCTGGGAGCGGAAAATAAATTCTGCCTTCTTGCTCCCGAAGGAAATTTCTACCGACTATATACCGAGTGCAGGAACATTTCTGCGGATATGCTCGATAATGCTCTGTGCGAAAGCTATCATTATAATTACTGCCGTCAGCTGGGACAGCTTCAGGCGGCGCAGGTCTGTATCGTTTCGGGTGAGCCGCATAAGGCGTATATAAAAAAGCTTGCCGATGACGGTATGCGTATAGGAGATATCAAACCCTGTCTGCTGACGTGCAGAAGCGGCTGGGAATCATATTTTGAGAGGAAATTATAAATGCTGAAGATCGCACTTCTTGCTCCTGCGGGGGCAATGCACAGATATTCGGGAAGCTTCGGAAAATCGCTCCACTATGCTCCCCTTACGCTTACCACACTTGCAGCTCTTGTGCCGCAGGATGTTGACGCAGAGATCAAAATATACGATGAAACTGCGGAAAAGATACCTCTGGATATTGACGCGGAGCTTATCGGCATCACCTGCATAACAGGCACCGCTCCCCGATGCTACGCATATGCCGATTATTTCCGCAAAAAAGGCAAGACCGTTTTTATGGGCGGCGTTCATCCTTCAATGCTGCCCGATGAAGCTGCACAGCACGCCGATGTGGTGTTTACGGGATTTTCCGAGCAGACCTTTCCCCGGTTCATATATGATTATATCAAGGGCGAGCATCGGAAGCTCTATCGTCAGAACGATGACTTCACCATTGTGGGCAGACCCACTCCCCGACGGGAGCTGCTGAGATCAAACCGCTATATCACCACAAAGACTGTTGAAGCTATTCGAGGCTGCTGCCACACCTGCAGCTTCTGCGCATATCCTGCGGCGTTCGGCAGGACGGTGTATAAACGTCCCGTCAGTGAAGTCGTTGCGGAGATCGAGGCGCTTAATACAAAGCATGTAGTTTTCCCCGATGTAAATCTTATAACAGACCGCCAATATGCTCTGGAGCTTTTCAAGGCTATAATACCGCTGAAAATAATCTGGCTGGGACTTGTGACATCATCTGTAGGCATTGATGACGAGCTTATGACAATATTCCGCAAAAGCGGCTGTAAGGGTCTGCTTATCGGCTTTGAATCCATTACTCAGGAATCACAGAGCTATATCCACAAGGGAGTAAACAAGGTGGACAGCTATGTTACCCTGATGGAAAAGCTCCACGATAACGGCATACTTGTTCAGGGCTGCTTTGCATTCGGCGGCGACGAGGAGGACGT
>JAGBFZ010000295.1 GCA_018110855.1 Oscillospiraceae bacterium | reverse complement strand
TTCTACAATATATTCCTTTTCAACTGTTTCTCCACGCTCCAGCATATGTATTACTTCTGCAAGCGTTTCCCCCTGTTCCGGGTTACATTCGATATCCACATCTATCTCTCCGTTTTTTACAAGCTCCAGAGCAGCCCGTCCTCCATCAAAAGAAATAATACGGATATTATCTCCAAAACCTATATATCTGCCGGATTCCTTTAACGCTTCAATAGCTCCAAATGCCATATCATCATTCTGGGCAACCAATACATCAATATCATCATACCTGCGCAGAAACTTCTGCATAACCTCTTTACCCTTGGCTGTGGTAAAATCACCCGTTTCCTGCTCTAAAATATTCCAGTTGGCATGTGTATCAGCCACAATGTCAAAGCCCATGCCAAGGAAAATTTCCTTTACCTCCTCAAGAGTAGCGGTGAGGGGGTGGAGACGTCCGGGACGGGGAGCCTTGCCGGGGAGAGTAACGTCAATAGTCTCCTCCGCCATTTTCTTAGCGGCAGCCTCGCTCCTCAGAGCCTCCGCCTTTTCGGTGAGCTTTGCCTCGATATCCGAGCGCACCTTGTTTGCAAGCTGACCGATAACGGGTCTTTCCTCTGCGGACAGACCGCCCATCTGCTTTAGGATAGCGGTAAGCTCGCCCTTTTTGCCGAGAAATTTAACTCTCAGCTCCTCCATGATCTTCAGGTCGTGACACTCCGAAAGCTCCTTCTGAGCCGCCGCAAGTATCTGTTCAAGCTGTTCTTTCATCAGTTTCGTTCCTTTCCTTAAATTTAAAAAATAGCAATAAAAAAGCCCATTCCCCGAATGTAAAACATTCAGAAAACAGGAGAAATATCTATTCCCGACTTTACGGAGCGTATAAATTCACTCGTACAAAGGCTAAGGACAGACATCCCCCCGACCTTAACGCGGTCAATCGTCTGTCCTTACTTGCATAAAATATACATAATGTATAACGTTCGGGACAGCCACTCACGGGTGAATTTCGGAGCACGCCGGCACAAAGGGATTTTCAGCCATTTTCAAAAAACGATCCCTTTTCTCTGGATATGCCGTAATGGCGGGGTCTTACTTGAGGTAACTGCGTTTAAGAAGTTCCCATTCCCGGTCACAGTGTTTTTGTACAGCTTCTATTATACATGACTTTTTCGGAAAATGCAAGTGTTTTTTTGAAATTTGCGTAAATTCTGCGGGAGGGGACGCTTTTATTAGATGTTGATTTCCTCCCATAAAAAAGATAATATACCGTTTTTATCATTTACATATGTATAGACAATATGGCAGATTAGATCATTCTCTAAATAAGCAACGTTTATAAAATCCAATTCATTTTTGGGAATATTTTCAAAAATATTTTCAAAAATATCTTGAGGTGAAGTTGAATTGAATTTTTCAAAATCAGTGTACTCATTTGATCTTATATCAATCATTTCTATTATTTCAGAATCATTGTTATAAATTCCCGATACCGCAATAACATCTTTATACCAAATCTGAAATGAAGATGTATTGTCTCCATAATCAAAAGTTTCATCGGCACGAAAATCCTCGCTTAATGCAAGAATATCGCTTACCTTGCAGGGCAGCGTAAGCTGATAGCCGTCAATCGTTACCATTTTGCTTATTCGTTCCCCTGACCAACCTTCGGGAAAAGGAGGGATTATTTCCTCAGTTTTATTATTTATTAGATATAGATTACCTTCTTCGTCATATTCCTTTCTGTATTTTGGCTCTTCGCTTTCGGAAACCGCTTTGCTGCTCTTATCGGAATTTTCATCGCCCGAAATATTATAATTTGTTTGCTCAAGCTGAATACTGTCATATCTCTGCGCATTGCTTGCCCCGCAGCCCGAAAGCAGCATAGAGGAAACCGAAAGCAGAAGCAATGCACTCTTAAAAATTTTTTTCATCTGTAAAGCAACCCCTTTTATTTTGATGACAAAGTTTCGGCTGTAATAAAGCCTGATTTGATAATAATTATAAAGGACTTTTTCGGAAATTGCAAGTGTTTTTCTGAAATTTGTTCTTCACAGATTTTTATATTGACTAATTATGCCATTGGGGGTAAAATATAATTATATAAAAACAGAAAAGGAGCCATGCGATATGAAATTTTCCGAGATGAAATACACCCGTCCCGATATGGAAACGCTGAAAGCCGCAGCGGACAAGGCAGCCGATTCCATTAAAAACGCAAAATCCCCCGAAGAGGCAGCCGAAGCCTATCTTCAGTGGGATAAAGCAGGCGGCAGCTATAATACCATGTACAGCCTGTGCTATATCCGCCATACCATCAACACCGAGGATAAATTCTACAGCAATGAAAACGAGTTTTTCGACAACTCAAACCCCACCTTCACCGAATACGGACAGGCAGTTGCAAAAGCCCTTGCGGAAAGCAGATTCCGCAGGGAGCTTGAGAAAAAGTTCGGCAGAGTTATGTTTATAAATACGGATATATTCCTTAAAAGCTTTTCCCCCGAAATAATCCCCGAAATGCAGGAGGACAATAAGCTCACCACAGAATATGAAAAGCTCATAGCCTCTGCGCAGATAGATTTTGACGGCAAAAAGCTGACCCTTTCCCAGCTCACCCCCTATAAGCAGTCCCCCGACAATGATATCCGCCATAAGGCATGGGCGGCTGAAAGCGGCTTTTACAAGGAGCATGAAGCAGAGCTTGACCGCATATACGACGAGCTTGTCCGTGTAAGAAATGCCGAAGCCGTTAAAATGGGCTTTGAAAATTACGTTCCCCTTGGCTATCTCAATATGTGCCGAAACAGCTATACCGCCGAGGACGTGGCGAGATTCAGAGAAGCAGTGGTGAAATACCTTGTTCCCGCCGCAGACAGGATATACAGAGAGCAGGCAGAGCGTATCGGCGTGAGCTACCCTCTGAAATATCCCGATACCTCCGTTTTCTACCGTGACGGAAACGCACTCCCCAAGGGCACTCCCGAGGATATCCTTGAAGCGGGCAAGCGCTTTTACAACAGCCTTTCTCCTCTGACTGCCGAGTTTTTTGAGTTTATGACGGAAAACGAGCTGATGGACGTCCTCAGCCGAAAGGGCAAGGCGGCAGGCGGCTACTGCACCGAGCTTACCGATTATGAAGCTCCCTTTATTTTCGCAAATTTCAACGGCACTCAGGGAGATGTTGAAGTTATAACCCATGAAGCGGGACACGCCTTTGCCGCATATGTGAACCGTCACAAGCGTCCCACCGACAATCAGCTCCCCACCCTTGAATCCTGCGAGATACATTCCATGACCATGGAATTTTTCGGCTGGGCAAGCGCTTCGGATTTCTTCGGCGAGGACGGAGAAAAATTCTGCCGAAAGCACCTTGCTGACGCAATAAAATTCATTCCCTACGGCACAATGGTAGATCATTTCCAGCATATCGTCTATGAAAAGCCGCAAATGACTCCCGAGGAAAGAATAGAGGAATGGAAGAAGCTCACAGCCGTTTATATGCCATGGATAGACCTTGACGGCTCTCCTTTCTACGGCGAGGGCAGGGCATGGCAGAGACAGACCCATATTTACGAAAGACCCTTTTATTATATAGATTACTGCCTTGCGCAGACCGTTGCCCTTGAGTTCTGGGCAATAATGCAGAGGGACAGAAATGAAGCCTTTGAGCGTTATATGAAGCTTGTTTCTCTCGGCGGAACGGAGACCTTTGACGGGCTTGTAGCCGCCGCAGGACTTGACACCCCATTTGGAGATATGGCTCTTAAAACCGTTGCTGAGGCTGCGGTAAAATGGCTCGATGAAAATCCCATAAAATAAGCTCATTTCTCTATCTCAATAATATTATATCGAAAATCAATAAAAATCTCTTGACATTTGATAACTGATATGATATTATAGAGAAAAAAGGAGGAATGACCTGTGGATTTTGTTGAAAGCTTGCTCGCAGCCGTAACTCAGCTGCTTGGGATAATCATCTTTTTTGCGGCATTGTTTTTCTGCTTTATATTTCCAATAATATTAACGGTGAAAAACATTATTCATCTTGTAAAAAGAGATGTACCCGAAAAGAAAAAGCAGGAGCAGACAGTCACTACCATGGTAATGGGTATCCTGCTCAGTGCAATTGATATTGCCATGATAAGCAGCTACCCGTGGCACATACCTGTTGTAATAAACGAGCCGAACAATTTAACCGAGCTTCACGAGCCTTTTTCCTCCGACTATGCACTGTCCCTGTTCCTGTTTGCACTGACTGCGGCGGTATGCCTTATCATTCTCAGCAAAGGAAAAATACTGCCGCCCCTTTCCGCAGTTTTATGCGTAAGCGGCGTGTACGGCGGGATAATACTGAGCTTGTTTTACATCTCGCAGCTTTCGGTGAATCTGCTGAATTTTGACGATGTTTGTTTTCTTGCAATACCATATCTGATATTGTTCTGCGTAAATTATATCATAATATCAGCAAGGGTCATAAGGGAAACGGTGCTTCTTTACACCGCCCATTTCCGTGAAAACGACATCGAGCCGAAAAATGAATTTGACAGACATCTTAGGAAAATTCTTGAAAAATCCGCAGGCTGGATATGGTTCCCCATTCTCGGAATAATACCCTTAACGGGGCTGCTTGTGATAATTTGCATACTTTTCGGGCAGGGTCCCACAGGCATTATCAAGGCATTCACCGAGACCTCCGACTGGGCATATTCCACCATGATATCGCCGCCGCCCGTTGAATATGAGGGACATTATCTATGCACCGTTGCGGTGAACGGGCATGAAAAAATAGTAAAGCCCACCCGTCTGGGAATACGCCATGGTGTGAAAATAGGAGTAAACCGTCAGCTCTGCGTGGCAAACGCATTCGAGCAGCTTATTGAGGACAGGGCGCCCCGATTCCACAAATGGGTGCGGTATGTTTATGACAAATACGGCTACCCTGTTTCAAAGCACATCACCACAAAGCTTCGTGCCGATATTGTATATATCGTGATGAAGCCCCTTGAATGGCTATTTCTCATTGCACTTTACCTCTTTGACCGAGATCCTGAGAGCCGCATTGCGGTTCAGTACACAGGCAGGCACGTTTCCGAATTTATGAAAGGATAATTTTATGATAAACGAGATATCAAAAAAAGCACACGAATACACAGACAGCGCCGTAAAGCTTTTGTCGGAGCTTATCAGCTTCAAAAGCGTAATGGGTGAGCCGCAGGAGAATATGCCCTACGGCAAGCCCTGCGCCGAATGTCTTGCATTTGCGGCAAAGACTCTTTCCGAGGAC
>JAGBFZ010000294.1 GCA_018110855.1 Oscillospiraceae bacterium | reverse complement strand
TCTCCTTTTTGAAAAATCTTTTCCACAGAATTACTGCAAATATGCTCCCGTTCTGCTTCTGTTATTTCATTCCAGAACGGAAAGGCTTCTTTATAAACGGATTCAAAATCGGTTTGTACCATAAAAATTCTCCTTCAGAAAAGAGGTATATAAATGAAAACAATAATTATCGGCGGAGTTGCAGGTGGCGCATCAGCAGCTGCAAGACTCAGAAGACTTGATGAAACCGCAGAGATAATCATTCTCGAAAGAGGAGAGTTTATCTCCTTTGCCAACTGCGGACTTCCATATTTTATCGGCGGTGAGATCACCGACAGAAATATGCTGACACTTCAGACACCGTCAAGCTTTAGGGCGAGAATCAATATTGATGTTCGTGTTTTCAGTGAAGCTATAAAAATATCACCCGATACCAAAACAGTAACTGTAAAAGATCTCAATAAAGGAAAAACATATGAGGAGAGCTATGACAACATTATTCTTTCTCCCGGTGCTGAGCCTTTTAAGCCCAACATCAGCGGTATAGAAAGTGCTAATGTTTTTACTCTCAGAAATATTCCGGATACGCTTAAAATAAAAAGATATATTGAAACGGCTGAACCGAGATCGGCTGTTGTTGTGGGCGGTGGATATATCGGCGTTGAAATGGCTGAAAATCTTGCAAAAGCAGGACTTCAGGTATCCATAGTTGAGCTTGCCGACCATCTTATAGCGCCTCTTGATTTTGATATGGCGGCAGATGTCCATCGCTATATAAAAGCAAAGGGTATCAGACTTTATCTTAACAACGGTGTAAAGGCAATAGACGGCAGTAAGGTCATTCTTCAGAACGGTGAAATATCAGCCGATATGGTAATTATGTCTGTCGGCGTGTGTCCCGAAACATCTCTTGCCAAGGATTGTGGAATCGTATTGAACTCACGGGGAAGCATTATTGTTGACAGCAGAATGAGAACCAATATCCCGAATATATTCGCCGTGGGTGATGCAGTTGAGGTGAAGAATTACGTCACCAAATCTGCTGCATTCATTCCCCTTGCAGGTCCCGCAAATAAACAGGGACGAATTGCGGCTGATAATATCGCAGGATTTGAGTCCGAATACAAGGGAACCGGGGGTTCTGCTGTTCTGAAACTATTTGACATGACTATTGCCACAACAGGACTTAATGAAAAAAGTGCAGAAGCGGCAGGTATAGACTTTAATAAAATATATACCTATTCCGCATCTCACGCATCATATTATCCCGGTGGAAATATGATGTCCGTAAAAATTCTCTGGGATAGGAAAACACTGAAAATTATCGGCGCACAGATAGTCGGCTTTGACGGCGTTGACAAACGAATGGATGTTATAGCATCAGCTATCCGTTTCGGTGCAAAGGTGACCGATCTTGCAGAGCTTGAGCTTTGTTATGCACCGCCATACAGTTCGGCAAAGGACCCCGTTAATATGGCAGGATTTGTGGCTGAAAACATCATTTCGGGAAAAGTAAAGCAGTTTTTCTGGCACGATGTTGAAAATCTGCCCCGTGACGGAAGTGTAACACTTCTTGATGTTCGTACCTCAACGGAAAGAGCAAGAGGTCATATTGATGGATTTATGCACATTCCCCTTGATTCTCTTCGTGAGCGCATAAATGAACTTCCAAAGGACAAGCCTGTGTATGTTCATTGTCATTCAGGACTTCGCAGCTATATTGCCTGCCGTATTCTTGCAGGAAACGGATTTGACTGCTATAATCTTTCAGGCGGCTGGCGTCTTTACGAATCTGTAATGAATGAACGCACCGTTCCGGAATATATCTGTACCGAATGCCGATAATTTTATACTGTAATGCTTTCGCCTGTGGAAAGATAACTGAGCTTATCGATATATTTCTTCATAAAGGCAAACTGTTCTGTTCCGGTACAATGACAGGTGTAATATTCGGTATCAAAGCTATTGAGAAAACCGGCATAGCCTTTCAGTGCATCGTCAAGGGGCAGCTTTAAAAAATGGAAGCCTCCTACAAGAACATCGGGCTTAAACCATTCTGCTATGTTTACAATACCCTTGTGGGAACAACCGCTGATAAGTATTCTTCTGCCGTTTTCCTCAATAAGCAGATACTGCTCGTGACGAAAATCGTCCGGGATAAGCTTATCATTTATCAGCATATTAAGTCCGAAGCTGCCAAGCTCTGTATTCTTCTGACGGTCATTGCAGGAACAGAGCGTAAGACCTTGTCCGATCTCATAAAAATTATCTGTGAAAATAATACGCTCATTATCCCTCAAAGAAATGTCAAGACCGATATATTTTTCTTTGCCGTTATAATGGAGCATAAAAGCATATCTGTTAATATATACGGTAGCTTTATCATTTATGGATAGGAACTTTTTCAGTCCGCCGCC
>JAGBFZ010000293.1 GCA_018110855.1 Oscillospiraceae bacterium | reverse complement strand
CAGTATATTGACAAGTATATCGCGCTGTGATATACTCAAACCATGATATATATCACAACGTGACATATCAAGCTGTGATATGTCACGCCGCAGTATAATTTACGAAAGGAAAGTGATAAAAATGAACGGAGGATTGTACTCAGTATATTTTCTCTTCATCATAATTATCATTCTCGTAATGTCCGCAAAAAGACGGCGGACAGCTGCGGCTGTTCACATGAAGCTTAAAAGAAAAAAGGGAGGAAAGATCCAAATGACTGAGCTTGTAAAAAAATTCATCGGAAAAGAAGTTATCATCTACACAATGAACTCCTCGGCAGAGCAGATCTCAGGAACCATCGGAGAAATATCAGGCGACTGGATAACAGTGGAAAACATGAACGGCGGACAGGAGATCATAAATCTTGAGTATGTCACACGCATAAGGGAATACCCCCGAAATAAAAACGGAAAGAAGAAATCCATCATTACCGACTGAACGGAGGAAAATGTGAAGAATGGATAAGGAAAAGCTTTTCAGATCGTATCTTCCCATGACAGAAACGGCGTTCTACATTCTGCTTTCATTAAGTGAGCCACGTCACGGATACGGAATAGCGAAATTTGTTTCGGAGCTTACAAAGGACAGAATAAAGCTGGGCTCGGGAACGATCTACGGTACCCTCACAAAAATGCAGCGGGACGGAATGATCGCCGTTTATGATGACAGCGATAAACGTATCAGCTACGAGATAACCGAGCTCGGTAAGGAGCTTCTGAGGGCGGAAATGGAACGTATCAAAAAGGTTTTCGAGGATATGCAGTCAATGGAGCATTATTTCAGGGAGGACGATAAGGCATGAAAAAATTTATACCATTCTGGTTCTGGGACGTGACAGTCACCGAAAAGAAGCTCGCAGAGCTTGAAGGCTCGGGATATCATCTGACCTCTTTTTCACCCGTTCCGGGAATATTTGAATTTGAGGAAGGCGAAAAAAGAGAAGCTATATATCGGATATGCAGGCTGAAAAACTGCTGCGGAAAAGCCCCGAAAGGAGTAGCGGCAAACGGCTGGGAATCCGTCTGCGGAAGCAGAAATATCTACATAGCAAGAAACAGCGATATTCATACAGAAAATATCCCCTCCTACAAATTCTGGCAGACTGCAAACAGGATCACCATTCTCATTCTGGTATTTATTTTCTGTTATTTTCTGGGATTCTTATTGGGCTTCGGCAGTTCTGCCACAGAAAATGGAATCTATGTCCTTGAGAACGGTAAATTCATCTTATCAGCCGCTGCGGAAATTATCCTGCTGATACTGATGCTGTGTGCATGGAAAACAAATAAGAATCTATCAAAAACAAATGCCGATCTGGGGCTTTCGGGCTTTTCGAAAACTGTTCCGAAGGAGAATTTCATCTACTCCAAGGAAGAGGAAAAGCGTATGCTCAAAAGCGGCGAAATGATAAAGCGCACCCCTCTGGGCTGGTTCTACGCTCCCGACAAGGCGGAAGAAATGGTGGAAAAAATGGCTCTTTCGGGCTGGAAATTCTACCGCTTTGACGAAATGGGAATGACCTTTTACTTTATAAAGTCGGAGCCATGCCGCATAAAATTCGTAGTGGATTTTCAGAGTGAAGCCTCGGACGAATACTACTTACAGGGAAGAGATGACGGATGGAAGCTGGAATTTACCTCCATGATGAGAACCATGTGCTTTGTGGTATGGTCAAGGGAATATTCGGACAATGAAGAATGTCCCGAGTTTTACACCGACAATGCGACTACTATGAAAAGAGCGCAGAGAATGGCATTTACATTGGGCTTTCCCATGCTGTTTTTTGCAGCATTCGTTGTATGGTTTGTTATTGCATTTATCGCAACAATTACAGATTATATATGGATCCTGCCGCTTTTCATTCTTATCACGGTTGAATATTCTGTATTCGGTATAAAAGCCATCGGCTTCTATTTACGCATGAGAAAAAAGCATAAACAAAATAATTCATAAAAGGAGAATCATCATGAGTGAGATAAGTGAACACAACAACATCAGACCCGCGGACGCTGTTCCGCAGTATGTATGGGGAAAGAACGAGCAGCCCGAGGAGGGCGAAAGCCCCGTAATGATACGCAGGAGGATCAAAAATGGCTATAACTGGGCAGGCTCGATAATTCTCTGGCAGCAGCTTTTCGCCTTTATCATAATGATGATAATTACAGGAATAATGTCTGCAAAGCTAACCACACAGCTTCTCTCCGAAAATCCCACTATGGATATGAATCAGCTCACACAAACAGTCACACAGCAGATCATGCAGGGCGACAGCATGGTGCTTATAAACGCTGTCACAATGGTTGCTGCAAATATCATTGCCTTAGCCATCGTATGCACAGGAAAAAAGCAGTTCAAGCTGAAAAGCGCTTTAGGCAAAAGCAGCCTTTCTGTATCCTCTGTCCTGATCGCCATAATCGGAGCGTTCGGTATTCAGGCTGCTTCTGTGCTTATCCAGACCCTTTTCACCTATATAACAGGCATATCGGGGGTAGGCGATTCCTTAAATAACTCCCTCGGTTTCACTGACAGCTTTGTACTGAATATAGTTCTGTTTGTATATATGGTGATTGCAGGACCTATCCTCGAGGAGCTTTTGTTCAGAGGAGCAACACTGAATCTCCTTGCACCCGTTAACAGAAAATTTGCTCTTTTCGCTTCGTCTCTTCTTTTCGGACTTATGCACTGCAACTTCAATCAGATATTCAACGGATTCCTGCTCGGTCTTATTTTGGGATATATCGCCCTCAAGAGCGGCTCCATAATTCCCTCGATCATCATGCATATGATGCTCAATCTCAATGTATTCATCATAGGATATATCTTTGAACATAAGCTTGCAGAGACCATCGGAATTGAAGCAGCAGCTCAGGGTGAGTTGATCACATTTGGAGTTGAAGCAGTTATCGGAATTATCACACTTGTAATAGTTCTGAAAAGGCACGGCAGGATAACCGAAAGCGATATTATTATACCGGAATACAGCTATGTTTTAAAGGATCAGGAAGAGAAAAAGCTCACATGGCAGTCATTTATTAAGTCTCCTTCCGTAATCATTTCCATTATTCTCTGCGTAATTACTGCCTGCACACTTGTAACTGTGGTTGGCGGGATCTTAAACAAATAAAAATATCCCCGTAAAATGCATGGAAAACATTTTACGGGGATATTTTTATT
>JAGBFZ010000292.1 GCA_018110855.1 Oscillospiraceae bacterium | reverse complement strand
GGATAAAGACGGTGGATAGAATACGTCGGGGTCAAGGAAAACGACCGCAGGCGGCATTTATGCATGGCAAGGGAGTTTGACGCAGAGTGGGCGTATTATAGCCGCCGTATTTTGTCCATAGGTTAATTGGTTATTAGTATTAATATCATTGCCCTCAGACTTCTTGACGGTCTTATCGCACTGAAAGAGAAAACACTGAGCATGGTACTGAGCTGCCGAATGTTCACAATGAATTATCCTCTGCTTATCGAGCATATTATCAGAGAGGCAAAACTTTACCGAAAATATCTCCATATGCTTGAGGAAAACGGCACTGTGGGCATAGAGTCAATGAGGGAAATAGAGTGCTTCTGGAACAGGATAATGATGGAGCACGCCATGTTTATCCGAGGGCTGCTGGACCCTGCCGAAGCGGAGCTGATACAGTCTGCTGATAAATTTGCAGAGGATTATTCCGCTTTGCTCAAAAGCTGTCAGACCGCACAGGATAAGGCTCTGACCGCCGAATCAAGGGCTGAAACCCTTAAATTCAGAGATTTCAAGACCGCAGGCACAAAAGGAATAGAGAGCTGTAAGATACGTTCACTGATACTTCCATTGCTTGCAGATCATGTTCTTCGTGAGGCTAATCACTTTATCCGAATACTTGACAGATAAGACAGAACAGGGCTTTTGCAGTTTTACCGCAAAAGCCCTGCGTTTATTTTCCCCTCGGAATCATTGTGCGATGGGAAATAAGGGATTTCAGCAGACTTGTATGTATCATCTCGTCCAGCGCGATTCGTGTAAGAACTGCGAAAACATACCTGTCCCCCGACTGCCTTGCAAGGGACACATAAGCCGAATATGCCTTCTGCTCCCCGTTCAGATCGTGGATAAGAGCCGTCTGAAGCTCCCTTGTGTAATTAACCGAGGAGCCGCTCCAGTAAACAGGCTCCTTACCCGAATACCAGCCATAGACGGGAGACGCTCCCAGCAGATCCACAAGCTCGCTTATCATTCGCAGATGGTGCATTTCCACCTTGGCAAGCTCTCCGAATATCTTTGATATCTCAGGATTGCTCTGCTCAAATATAACGCTCTGATAAACATATTCCGAAATGGTGCCGAATTCTCCTCCGCTGCCTCCGATAGCAGAGCATAGCTGTTCTCCGAACTGCCTGTTCTCCCCCGAAACTCTCACCTCGGGATAGGGTGAGCTGTCGGCTACGATAATATCTGTTCCCATTAAAAAACCTCCGCATATAATCATCTTCGGATAATTATATGCGGAGGATAATATTTTTATGATATCTTTTCATTGGGGAAGCGAACCGTTCCGCCCGAAAGAGCCTCTTCCTCGCCCTTTTCATTCTTAACAAGCAGCTTGCCGAAGCTGTCAATGCCTGTACATTCCACAGTCCTTGAATTATCTCCCTGAGTCACCACAATGGTCTTGCCGATAAGAATGGAACGCTTGCGGTACTCTTCCATAAAGTCCTGAGAAGTGATATTGTCAAGCCGTTTTTCAAGGCAGTTGAGTATCTCTGCGGCAAGCTGGCTGCGGCTGACGCTCGAGCCTGTCTCCGCCCTTATGCTTGTAGCAATGCCCTCTAACTCCTTTGGAAATACCGTATTTGAAACATTGACGCCGATACCGATAACGGCATATTCCAGACCGCCCTGCTCAACGTCGATAGCCGCCTCGGTAAGGATACCGCAGAGCTTCTTTCCGCCCACATAGATGTCATTCACCCACTTGATGCCGCACTGAAGTCCGCTGACCTTCTCAATAGCCTCGGCAACCGCTACCGCAGCGCAGGAGGTGATGGTGAGAGCATATTCCACGGAGAGCTTCGGACGAACGATAACACTAATATAAACGCCCTGATTATTGGGCGAGTGGAACTTCTTGCCCTGTCTGCCCCTGCCCTCGGTCTGCTGCTCGGAAATTACGCAGTGACCGTGAACAGCGCCCAGCTGTGCAAGGCTTTTTGCAAAGCTGTTGGTGGAATCCACCGTCTTGAATATATCCATTTTTCTGCCCAGAGCATTAGTTTCAAGGAAGGAAATAATGGAAGGCTCGTTTAAAATATCATTATCGGAGGTAAGGCAATATCCCCTGTTGGTAACAGCGGTGATGGTATAGCCTTCCTCACGAAGCTGCTTGACCGCCTTCCACACTGCACTTCGTGTCATGCCAAGAGAAACTGCGATCTTATTACCTGAAACGCTTCTGCCTCTGTTCTCCTCAAGGGTCTCAAGAACCTTATCCTTTAATGCCATAATTCTCATCCTTTCCGCATGGCAGTTATTTACATATGGTCAACAAGTTAACCGGACTAATATCCCATAATTTAGATATTACCATATTTTTTTCTAAAAGTCAATGATTTATAATGTTTTCTTTATGAATTACCTTTGAAAATGCTGAAAATTTCCATATTTTATGCCTTTAGATATGCCTATTTTACGTTAATGCAAGTAACGCACTTACGGGATCTTTCATACCATACCTTAGGAGCAGAGCGCAGGTGTGACCTGATGTGTGACCTGATTTTGCAAAAAGGAGTGTAATAATATGGAGTTTTTTTTGCTTGGTGCGGCAACCTCTGCGGATATACTTGCAGCCGCACTGGGGATAAGTGCAGCGGGGATAAAATTCCCGTTTAAATCGGCAGTTACCGCTGCTTTTTCGGGAGCTGCGTCCTTATGGCTTTCTGCACTTCTGTCCTCCGCAGCGGACAGGATACTGCCCATTGACGGAGCGGTTTACATATCAAAGGGCATACTGTTCATAATGGGTCTTTATTCTATATTCGGAGAAAAGCTGAAGAAAAAGCTGCCCCAAAAACGTTCCATAAGCCGCTGCCATCTTTTTAATTACGCAGAAGTTATGAATGACCCGAAAATATCCGACTGCGATGATTCCAAAAGCATCTCCCCTGCCGAGGGAGCTGCCATGGGAATAGCATTATCTGCCGATTCTCTTTTCATGGGGATAAGCGCAGGCATAGCAGGGCTGTCTCCCGCACTTATTTTCATAAGCTCCCTGCTGTTCGGCACTGCAGCAGTCTGCCTTGGCACCGCCATCGGCAGCCGCTTGCGGTCAAAATCGGATAAATTCGGCTCCCTGCCTGTGGGCGGGATAATTCTTATAATCCTGGCGGTTCTTATCTGACTAAATTATACTTTTATAACGCAGAAATAACAATAGATAAAATATTATAAAATTTATATTATTTATGATATATAAAAGCGGCTGCCGCATATTCTGTGTGCGACAGCCGCCTGAGCAATTATATTTTAAAAATCGAAGGTGTTTATAACCGTCATATCAGCAAGAGAAACGGAAACCATACGTCCGCTGCCTATGATATAAAGCACTCCATCGGTAACAACAGCCCTGTCGAAGCGGTAGCTGTCATCAAGATCGTTGTACTCGAAAACGCCCTTTTCGGTAAATCCGTTTTCATTGCAGCCGAAAACGTAATACTGATTCTTGATGCCGAACTCGGTAACGCCCGAAACAGGTATTCCGATAACGCCGTTCTCCACGTCAACGAGCATAGCCTTTCTGTCGGTAAGAGCAGGAGACTTGACATCCGGAATATCCGCAAAGCAAATCTCATTGAGCTTGACTCCCTCGGTGGAGCTGTAAAGCTCCAGCTTCAGTCCGCCGTTTTCAGCAGCGCTTACGCCCACCATAAGATTGTCACCGAATCCATTGACATAAGCAGCCATATATCCTGCTCCTGCATTTTCGCCCGCAGGTGCGCTCTGATCCAGATCCACCGCAAGCACAGGCTCGGTATTGCCGCTTTCAAAGATACTTGCATAGCTGCCGTCAAACTTGACAGAGCTTGCGATAACACCGGGAAGAAGCCCCTTTGTCTCGGAAACCACCGAAAGGAGATCGTCCAGAGTGTAAATATTCGTGGTGATCATGCCGTTTTCGTTATATGTACGGCAGGCGATCCTGAAACCTCTCTCAGACTCGCACATACTGTATCTGCTGATAAGCTCGCCGTCCACAGAGCCGCTCGCCTTATACGCAAGACCGCTCTCGGAAAGGTCGAAGGAGGTGACAGTCGTGTAGGAAGCGCCGTCCTTAACTCCCGCCGAAGCCACATAAAGTGCATTTCCCGAGCAGTATGCATCAGCGCTGCTGCCCAGAACAGCCTTCACCGTTACCTTGACAGGCTCGGTGCATTTCACGGCGGAAATAACGGTATAATCGGTATTGTTCGCTCCCGGAGGAACAATGATATCCTCAGCAGCAACGAAGGATTTCTCCCCGTCGATGTAATATGCGGGAACGTAGCTTTCAAGATCTGCATTCTCGTCAAGGGGAGCCGCACGATAGTCGGAATAACCCGTAACGAGATAGAGAATACCCGAATCATCGATCCGAGCCGACGTATAAACGCCGTTCTGCTTATATGATCTCAGACGAACGGGAGCACCCTCCGCAATGTCGTAGATATCCACGCACACGCTTGTATGCTCCGAACTGTCCTCGGGATCGGAAGCGTCCTCGCTGATAAGCACGAGAGAATTGTCCCTTACATACATTTCAAAGGGAGCGTTTTCGCCCGATATCTCTGCGATGACAGCCATATCCTCCTTGGAGACCGCATAAAGCGTTCCTCCGCAGATGTAATAGATACACTTGTCATTGCTCTTGACAATGTCAGCGTCGGAGAAATCCGACCTTACAGCTTCTATGGTCTCCTGCTGCATTTCTTTTTCTATTGCAGGAGCGGCCTCTGTAATTGCAGGGGTAGTCACAGTTTCGGCAGTCACTTCCGTTTCGGGATTTGCAGTATCCTCATCGGTTATGATCTCAACACCGTCGCCGTTTTCGGCACCCTTTGCAGACTCATCGGGACTGTTGAGGTATATTCCCGTATAAATGCTGTACAGCTCGTCATAGGACTGCACCTGAACAGCTTCGTACTCGATCTCGCTTTCAATTTCCGCAGGCTTTGCAGTTTCCTCGCGGAATGCGGTAAATCCTGCCGCCAATGCCACACACGCAGCTGCAGCAGCCAGTGTTCTCATAATAACGGCACGGTTTGTACGCCTTGCAGTGATCTTAACGGAGCGCTCTTCATCAGCGGAGGCTGTATTTATCTCCTGCCTTCCAGCCTTTCTGAGCATTGCCTCAATGTTATGGGGCAAAAGCTCCTCGGGGACCTCAATATTATCCAGAGCCTTTTTCAGTTCATTGTCAAAGCTCATGCTTCCGACCTCCTTTCTTTAAGAATTAAGCTAAGTAATAAGCTGCTTCAGCTTTGATTTTGCTCGTGCCACCTTTGAACGGACGGTATTTGCGTTAGTACCGAACATTTTGGCGATCTCTTCGCTTTTATAGCCTGAAACAACGCTTAGTGACAGCACCATGCGCTCCTCGGAGCTGAGCTTTTTAAAGCCCTCCATAACATTAAGTCCGTCCACGTCTATCTCTGTGTTGACGGCAGTCTCCTTTGATTCGTCCAGATCCTCAAGCTCTTCCCTGAAATTATTTATCTGTGAATACTCCTTACGCTTGTTTTTTATCTTTACGGTAAGGATCTTCGTTATCCAGGCTTTGAAAGCTTTTTCGTCTCTAAGCTTTGTTATGGAGGAGTAAGCCTCAAGCACCGTGTCGCTAACCACATCGGAAGCGTCGTGCTGATTGTTCAGGTTCAGAAGAGCGATGCGGTACAAGTCCTTGTAAACAAGGGAATAAAGTTCGGCAAACGCTGCGGCATCTCCCGCCTGTGCACGTCTTACAGAGGCGGTAAAATCCAAGCTCATAGTAGTGAATCACCTCGCACCCGCTTTTGCAGCAAAGCGGATTGATATGACATCGTACCGAGTTTCTATTTATATGGCCGCTCTTTCTGAGCCCTGTCATATATATAGTGCAAAATAAGCTCCGAACTGTTGCAGATATTTTTTCGATTTGGACATTCTCACAATCAACCATCCAAAAGTCGGACGCTATCTGTACAATTTGCACACTTTTTAGATAATCTCGGCAGATATCGGAGAAAAATTATCATACTAAAATCAAATCGTTCTATAGACAAGGACGGCAGATAGAATTTCGTCAATCTAGGAAAGGGACCGCAGCAATGCTTTTTGCATTGCAAGGGAGCTTGACGACGAGTGACGAAATTATAGCTGTCGTATCTGTCTATAGGTTGATTTGAATTTAGTATTATATATTTTTCGGCAAAGGGAAGCCATCTCCCCGCCGTTAGAGCCAATATTTAAACTTATTTTACTATAAATCAGCCTGTATGTCAATAGTAATAAAGCACAAATTCGGCGTTATCATAAAAACGGACGGAGAAATTCCCCGTCCGTTTTGTGTTATTCCATTGCAAACCATCTTGGAAGCGAATCAACAAAAACATCGTCAAGCTGATAGCAGCCGTTTTCGTTGTAGGAACCCGAAGGGATAACCAGCTGCGCAGGAGATGTGCTGTTTCCGAGAACATATTCAATGGCAGGCTTATCCTCATCATAGTCATATCTTGTTATGTCCGTCTCGATATCGCTGTTTATGATCTCGGAGAAAACCGAATCAAGACCGTCCTGAAGTATTCCTCTGCAGCCCGAATTAAGAAGCTCTGCGGCAAGAGTACCCACCACCTTTGCACGGTATTCCTCGCCGCCCGTATAATCGGGATAGCACATGACCTTTCTTAATGTGTTGGAATCGAGGATCTGATTACCGCTTTTGATAACGGTGCTTTCCCCTGTGGCAGGGTCGTTTATGAAAAGATTATAGGGAATATCATATTACACATTTCCCATGAAATTGGAGAAAAGCGTAAAGCTTTCCCTTGAGAATTTCATATATCTGTCAACGGTAAGCCCTGTGAATTTTTCCACAGCTCTCTTAGCGTCTGCGGTGCCGCCGAGACGGTAAAATTCGTAAAGAGTGTTGGAAACGCCGTCCATCTCGCAGGCAATGTCCGTCTGAAGAGGAACAAGCACCGCCTTGTTGTCGGCGGGAGCAAATCTTGCCAGAACAAAGCTGGTGGAGGTCTGCTTCTTCTCGCTCTCGTAGATTATGAGCAGAGTCCGTCCGTCGCCAAGCTGAGGAACATATTCCTCAGAGCCTGCCGCCGCATCCTGAATGATATCGTCCATGCCCTTTTCCTCAGGCTCACGGTCCAGATATTTTGTAATTACAAGGTAGCCTATTCCGCCTATCAGCAGCAGAGAAATAATAATGGTAAGAAAATAGGTCGCTGCGATTTTTGCAGATCTTTTTGACATATAAAAACCCTCTCTTATTACTATTTGTAAATAATCATAATAATATACATCTTGTATATTACCGCTCAATACTATCCTTCAATTCACTATTTTAGCACAATCGTATACATTTTGCAAGGAAATATCCATTTTGATGATAAGTTGTAATATTTGTGTAATTATTCTAAAGCCTATGGATAATCTTTTCCGTATTTTCAAAAATTACCAACCATATTCATAATGCAATAACATTTACATAGTATAATAATATGAGATAATTATGTAAAATTTACTGAGTAGGGTTTTTTACGGAAATTTTCCGATCACCGTTATAAGCCTCTCCGAAAGGTTATTGAGATATGAAGCATCCTGACAGCTCGCTGTTCCCCGCATTTGCGGCAGTGGCGGCGCTGCTCCTTACAGCAGCAGCAATATCAGCCTCAATTATATATGTTTACAGAAGCGACAATACTGTGAAGGAGATATCCGTCAGTGAGATCGCCACCCCGAAAGCCGAGCTTTACAAAGACAGCTTTGAACGCAGCGGCAGCTTCACCACGCCCTACGGCACCTTCACGCCGATCGAGAGCGTGCTGGACATCAATGAATACATGACCAAAAATCCCGTTGTGCTTACCGAAAAGGAGACTCTCCCCTACATCTGCGGAGAGCAGGGCGATCCCGATGAGATAAGAAAAACTATAAAAGAGCTGTCTGACGGCATATGCTCCGAGGCGCACACCGACAGCGAAAAGGCAGAGGCAATTGCCATGTGGGCAGGGCTTAATGTTGCCTATGATTTTGACGCGGCTAAGGAAACGGGAGATCTGAGCGTAACAAGCCTTGAAGCTATTCTCACAAATAATTTCCGCACCACCTGCGGGGGATTTGCAAATCTCTATTCTGCCCTTTGCAGCGCACAGGGAATACAGGTCTTAAACATGAAGGGCGGCACCTCCTCAGACGGCTACACTCGTGCCCAGCTTGAATCTGCTCCCGCAAACCATGAGTGGAACGGCGTAAAGCTTGACGGAATTTGGTACTACACCGACTGCACATGGATATCAGATCTGAGCTTTTCTGACGGAGCTTTATCGGGAGGAACGGAAATAATGCCATTTTATGCACTGTTCAGCTTCGGCGAAATGAGCGTCGAGCACAGGATCGACAGGTGCGAATACCGCAATTACGGATTTGAGAATGTTAAATGATCCATTTTTTCATAGCATAAAAAGCCTGAAATTTGTCTCTCGGCAATTTTCAGGCTTTTCTTTTTGCTTTTTATCCTCCAAGCTTGTTAAGAAGCTCGTTTTTCTTATCCCAAAGCTTTTTCGACAGGTCTACATAATACTCATGAGGATTCTCAAAGCGCTTTACCTCGTCCCAGAGGGTGTCAAGCTGCTCTGCACAGAAGGAGCGTATCTCGGTAGCGGTGGGAGAAGTGTAGACACATTCTCCCTTGTCGAATATCTTTACATGAAGCTTTTTGGCGATAAAATCGGTGAGCGTCTTTTTCTTGTAGGGATGCTCGGGGTCAAAGATGGTCATAGGCTTGCTGTCGTCGATCTCCTCCCCATAGCAGGTGATAAGATCGGCAATTGCCTTGCCCGATGCCTTGTCGTAAAATCTCCACAGCTCCTTGAAATCGGGGGTGGTTATCTTTGCAACATTCTCCGAAAGCTTTATTTTCGGGATAAGCTCCCCATTTTTCTCTGCGGCGGTGAGCTTGTAAACTCCGCCGAAAACAGGCTCGCTCCGTGAGGTGATAAGCCGCTCCCCTACGCCGAAGCTGTCTATCTTTGCTCCCTGTCTCAGAATATCCTGAATGATATATTCGTCAAGGGAATTGGATATGCATATCTTTGCCTCGCTAAAGCCTGCCTCATCAAGCATTTTCCTTGCTTTTTTGGTGAGATAGGTGATATCTCCGCTGTCGATGCGTATTCCTGCGGGCTTGTGACCTGCGGCTTTAAGCTCCTTGAATACGGTTATGGCATTGGGTATACCCGATCTTAACACGTTATAGGTATCAACAAGCAATGTACATGAATCCGGATAGCACTTTGCATAGGCTCTGAATGCTTCAAGCTCAGAATCAAACATCTGCACCCAGCTGTGAGCCATGGTACCCAAAGCGGGGGTTCCCATTTCCTTGTCGGAAATAGTGCAGGCAGTGCCGCAGCAGCCTCCGATATAAGCTGCCCTTGCGCCGTAAACTGCTCCATCAAAGCCCTGAGCACGCCTTGAGCCGAATTCCATAACGGGTCTGCCCTCTGCCGCCTTGACAATTCTTGCTGCCTTTGTGGCGATAAGGCTCTGATGATTTATGCACAGCAGGAGCATGGTTTCCACCAGCTGAGCCTGAATTGCGGGACCTTTTACTATTACAAGCGGCTCGTTGGGAAATACGGGCGTTCCCTCGGGAACAGCCCATATATCGCAGGTAAAGCGGAAATCTCTGAGATAATCAAGGAATTTTTCCGAAAATATCTTCTTATCCCTGAGATATGCGATATCCTCCTCGGAAAAGTGTAGATTTTTGATATAATCAATAGCCTGCTCCAGACCGCACATCACCGCAAAGCCGCCGTTGTCGGGCACCTTACGGAAATAAAGGTCAAAGCAGCAGATATTGTCCCCGATACCGTTCTCAAGATAGCCGTTTCCCATAGTCAGCTCGTAAAAATCCGTGAGCAGGGTAAGATTTCTTTCATTCATCACCATTCGTTCCCTTCATAATTTATTCGTGTCCGCCGCCATACAACGGGAGACTTTTCATTTTCACAGCCAAGCTGTTTTTTTGAAGCCTCCGCCACGGCGGCAATGTAACATTCATCATCTGTGCCGCATTCGGGATATCTTAAAGTCATATTTAAATAAATATTTGAATATCCCGTATAGACCTTCGGGTCATCGGGCTTTACAGAGCCTGAGCCTGCATTGCAGTCCCCGAAAACCACAGCATTCTTCCCGAAATATTTCTTATCATAGGAAGAAAGCCGCCCCATAAGCTTTGATTTTTCGCTTACGCCCTCTTTTTTCAGCATAGATATAAGCTCGTCCATCTCCGATTTTGAGGTAATGAGCATTGCCCGTCCGCCGCTTGGAGAGGAAAAGCCTCGGAATTTGTAAATATCCCCGGCTGACGTTTTTACCTCGTCAAGCTCCTCAAAGGGGGCTGCGTCATACTTGTGAGCGTCAAGATATGCATTTTCCTCGGCAACAATTGCCTTGTATTCGGGGCGGCTCTCCATGTACATATCGGAAAATCGCATAAGCCCCGCAAGCAGTCTGACTTTATCGCTCCGTGAGTAATAATCGTAGCTCATAATAACAGTATCGCCGTATATCCCGCCTTTATATTCATCTCCCGAATACCATTCAAAGGAATAGGTGGGCATATCTGTGGGCGGCTCGCACTCAATATCTAAGGAATTTATCACTTGAGCAGCATCAAAGCTTTCCGCACCGCTGGATTTGAAAACATCATATATTATCTGCATATCCGCAGAGGATATTTTTATATTTTTCTCCGTCTCAACGCCGTCAAGGTAAATATTCCTGCCAAGCCTGCCGTCCTTTGCGGAGAAATAATATTCGGGAGACTCTCCCCCTCCGAAACAGTAAGCATAGCCGAAATCGTCAGGTGCCTTTGCGGATTTAGATGTTTTTCCGTTCCATGCGCCGTTATCGTCAAGATAATATGTTCCCAAGGGAGTTTTTGCGGTTTTCAGGGCTTTTTTGCCGTCATTTTTTGGGTCGAAATAGTACCATTTCCCTGCCATCTTGTACCAGCCTGTCCATTTAACGCCGTCCTTGTAGCAGTATGTTCCCTTTTTGGTTTTGGCAAAGCCTGTGTAGGGAGATATTTCACCGTCTGTAACCTTTACCATTCTGTCTCCCGAGCCATAAAGCCCGTTCTTTTGAGTGTTTGCGTCAACCGAACGGCTTGAATTTGAATATTTGTCATAAACCGAATAACTCTCTGCCATGGCGGCGGGAGCAGCTGTTATTATCACGGCACAGGCGAGAAATATTGATATCGCTTTTTTCATTTGATGTACCTCCATTGTTTTCGTCTTTATATAATAAAACAACCGAATGGGGGATAATTTGTCAAAAACCTTGAAAAAATTTATTTTGTTATACCGCTCACAAAGTTTATGCCGCTGTCCTTTAAAAGCTTGTATGCGGCGAGATTTGTAAAATCGCTGCTGTGGAAGGGTGCGTCATAGGTCTCAACGCAGGAAATGGGGACAATTATTCTGACCTTTTTGTCCATTGCCGTAAAATAAGTTTTCAGAGTAAGACAGAACTGCATTACACAGATATCTGTGCAGTCTCCCGTAACGATAAATGTGGTTATTTCGGGGTGACATTCGATAAGGTCCTTGAATTTCTGCTCATTGAAGCCGTTTGTGGAGTTTTTGGGGATAAGGATATAGCCGCCTTCATTCTTTAATTCATCTACTATCTCCGATTCCCTTGTGCCCTTGACGCAGTGAGACGGGAATGATGAAAATTCCTCGGCTGTCTTTTCATGGCAGTCGGCAAAGGCAATTGACAGGATATTATTCTCGTTGCACATTTTAAGAAGCTCTGTATTCGGCAGGATAATGTCCCCCACTCTTTCGGATGCCATAGCTCCCTCGTTTATAAAGCCGTTTATTATGTCCACAAAAACTGCCATTGTTGTTTTGCTGTCAATTGCGGATACAGCCAGCGGCTCAAGTGAGCTTATTTCCTTTATCATGGCTTCTGCGTCAGCAGTTATCCGGGAAATGGGGTCGTTTGTAAATTTCATATCAATGGCTTCCTTTCTTTACTATTTGTATATTTACAATGTGATATTACAATTTGATATACTACTATTTGTAATAAGACATTATAATTTACTATTTGTATTATTACTAATTGTATTTTATCTATTAAATATATACTAAATGTATTATACTTTTTGTATAATAACTGAATAATATACAAATTTATAAATAAAAATTGCAAAAACGGAGCGAAGAAAATTCTCCGCTCCGAATAAAATTATTTTTTTCCGCCGAAAAGACCGCCAAGCATACCCTTGACGTTATCCGCCGTAATTTTTGCCTTTACGCCGTCAATGATGGGATTTATCACATCATCGGGCAGGTCTGTGCCTGTGATCTTCTCAACAGCCTTAACGGGGTCTGCCTGAAATTCCTTCAGAAAATCGGGGTCAGCCTTGACCTTTGCAGCAATTTCTTCGATCTTAGCCTTGATATCCATTGTAAAAGTCTCCTTTTAATCGTGAACTGAATAGTTGGGAGCTTCCTTTGTGAT
>JAGBFZ010000005.1 GCA_018110855.1 Oscillospiraceae bacterium | reverse complement strand
TGTGATAAATGACGAATATACCACCATAGAGCTTCTTACAAAGGCATATAATCATGAAAGGGTGCTGACTCTTGACGAGCTGCCCGATCTGAAGAATTATCCATCCGAATGAGGTAATAAGGGCATTATCACCTTGACAGACGATATATGCATGAGACGCGTGTATAGTTATAGCTTCGTATCGCATAAAGCTGTTCTTTGTTATTCAGGCAGCAAGCGGTTATGGCTTCTTGAAAATGTTAAATATTTATGAAATGTTAATGTTTTGCTATAGAAATTGATGCGAGGATTTGCTACAATTGCATATATAAATAACGAAAAGGGGTAAAAAATATGGAACCAATAACATTTGCATCGTCTATTCCCACATTTTATATGAAGGGTGAGATTAGGCAGGACGATAACCTGATAACTCTCAAAGTTCCCAACAATATTCTTACCTTCATTCCTCTTGGCTGCAAGACGGATACTATCCCTGTAAATCAGATATCCTCCGTGGGTTCGGATTTTTATCTTGATTTCAAAAATCTGGTTATCGGAGTGATCATTGCTCTTCTGGGACTTTCTGTTCTCGGTCATATAAGCTCTTTCGGTGATTTTATTATGGGCATTATTTTTACTGCTGTCGGAGCTGCCGAGGTTCTTAATGCTTTTCACGTTTATCTGAAAATACGCAACACCTCGGGAGAAACAGTGGGTGAAAGCTACAGACAAAACAAAAACAGCAATATTGAGGGTATTCCCTTTATTATTTTCGACAAGAGCAAGGCGGAGCAGATCGCTTCAGAGCTGAACAAACTTGTTAATCAGAATGTTAATGATGTTAATGTTCGTATTCAGACCGAGGCTCAGACCGACCGTCTTGTGAGCGCTATCGAAAAAATCAGCAAATAAGCCGAACAGCCGCAATTTTAACTGCGACGGGCTTATCTGCGAGGAATATGTTGTCATCTGCACTCCCGTATCGTCTCACTGTATTTCTGAAGTGCTCTGCGTGACCAATCAGCTGACGATATCTTTCAAAAAAACGGTATTTCGAGCATTATCACAATAACAGACATATTGACGAATAGTGCAGGTTCCTGTATAACGATATTATTCCCTTGACCGTCCTATTCGCCGTCAAACTCTCTTGTCAGGCGGCAGGGAGGAAGATCCTATGCTTATAAATTACGACCTTTACGATCTCCATGCACTGATGGTTTTCCTTCGGCAGAATACGGATAAATTCTCACAATACGAAAATGCTGTCCGTCAGATCGTTTCATGCCTTGAAGCTTCCGTGCAGACGGGCGGAGGTGAAGCAAATTCAATAAGAAAAATACTTATGCCTTTTGTTTCCGAGGAGGAGCAATTGTCATGGGCGCTTGTTGAAAATAGATACACTGCAAATGTGATTATCATCAAAAACAAGGCATATTACGATATTTTATCCGCAGTGCTTCGGGAAATGCTCCGATGGGGAAACGACAGGGAAAGGCTTTATCTGCTCTGCGATGCCGTGCACAATATACCGCTGCTGCTGGCTGACGTTAAGAAACCGAAAAAGGCTGCTGCGGCTATGATAAAGGATTATCAAAGGAAGTATGACGGTGATTTCCTTTCGGATGAATTAAAGAGACTGTAAATACCTGCGGTATTTCATTCCCATAATTTCAAAATATCCGCACGGTAAAAAATCGTGCGGATATTTTTATGCGCTCATATATCCAAATTACAAAAATAAAATTGTGCAACCCTCTGAAAATATGCAAAAGCTGTTGACTTGTTTTGAGTATTATGCTATTATGATAATAATTAAACAGCAGGTTTGCTGTATTGTATGCAAACGATTACATATTGCCGGAAAAATAAGGAGGAAATCTTTATGAATTACAAGAAGATAATTGCAGGAGCAATGGCTCTGAGCCTTACACTTTCACTTACCGCCTGCGGAGGCTCGTCCGGCGGCGAGACCGAGACCACCACTGCGGACGTTACCACCACCGCCGCAACCGAATGGACAGGCGATAATGTTGAGGTGGAGGCTCTTGACGAGACTCTCGATGTTGACATCAACGGAAAATCACTCAAGTGGCTGGGTATCTACGACCTGAAACCCACCAACGATTCCCCCGAAAGAAGCCCTGAGCTTGCCCTTTTTGAGGACACCTACGGCGCAAAGATCGAATATATCCCCACCACCAGCGACAAGCGTTTTGAAGATCTTGCAACAAATATCATGGGCGGCACATCTCCCGACATTTTTGCTTATGAGTGGAGATCCTTCCCCTGCGATATCGCAAAGGGACAGTATCAGCCCATTGACTCTCTTGTAAACTGGGAGGATCCCAAGTGGGCAGACGTTAAGGACACTGCTGACGGCTTTATATGGAAGGGCGAGCATTACATAGCTCCATTAGGCTACAGCTTCAACGATACTCAGGTTCTTATGTATAATAAGTCCACCATTCAGAGCGAAGGCTTTGACGATCCCTATGAGCTGTACCTGAACGGCGAATGGGACTGGAACACATTCACCGATATGATGAAGACCTTTGTTGAAAACGGCAGCAGCGACGGCACCGAAAGATTCGGAATCGGCGGCTGGTGGGCAAATGCCTTCGTATATACCGCAGGCGAAACCATGGTAACATATGACGGCTCAAAGTTCGGCAATAATTTGAGAAGCGGCAAGATCGAAAGAGCTCAGGGCGTACTTGAGGATATCTTCAAGAATAACCTTATCAAGCGCGGATGGATAGGCGGCGAATCTGCATTTGTAGATGACAGCCTGCTGTTCTACTCCATGGGTACATGGGCATATAATGCTGCGGCTCTTTCTGTTCCCGATGATGAGATACAGATCGTACCCTTCCCCAAGGATCCCGATTCCGATGAATATTTCGTATCCAACAAGGTATTTGCATATATGTGGGTAAAGGGCTCTGAAAACGGCGACTGCGTAAAGGCATGGTTTGACTGCAACAGAACTGTAAACTATGATGAAAAGTACGTTGAAGCTACCAAGGAAAAGTATCTTGCAAACAACCCCGGCTGGACCTCCGAAATGTACGATATTGCAATGGATTTCTATGATTCCGAGAAGTTCACTCAGGCATACGATTACGGTTACGGCCTCAGCACTCTTATGGCAGATCAGGTAATGTCTGTTCTTTACGAGGGCATTGCTAACGAGCAGTTTGAGAGCTGGGTACAGGCTCGTGAGGAATATTTCCCCATCGTTGACGAGGAAATAAACGTTTATAACAACGCTGAATAATCGCATACGGATTTTTATGAAAATCAAAGCTCCGCACCGACTTAATAGGTCGGTGCGGAGCTTTTTGATATTATGTATTTCTGAAAACCGCCATTGCAAGCTTGATGTGCGTATATGGCGTCATATGCTTCTGTTTCATAAAATACCGCTCCCCGATATCCTTCGGGTCAAGCAGCTCATAGATATAGAAGCCGTATTTATTCAGCAGGAGAGAGAGCTTTTCATTGCTAAAGCAGCTTTTCATCGGTTCTCCCGCCGCCATTGCCATTGCGAGCATATTATTCTCACGCCTGTCAGAGCTGTCAAAAAGCCCCTCGCCGCCGAAATCGAAAATAACGGAGCTGCCCTCCGCGGAAAGCTCCGCAAGAGCGCTCAGGGTCCTGCAAATCTCTTCTTCGGATAAATAATAGCTCACACCCAGCCATGAGAACAACGTTGGCTTTGTCCTGTCAAAGCCTGCGCTTATAAGCTTCTCTCCGAGGTCATCTGTGGAAAAATCCACGGGAACAAGCTTCAGATTTTCGGGAACGGTAAGCCCTGCGCAATCTATCCTTTTGAGCTTGTCCTCCTGCGTCAGCGGGTGATCCGTCTCGAAAACGGGATAATTTGAAATAAACTCCCTGTTTCTGAAAGCAAATGTGTCATACCCTGCCCCCAGGATAACATATTGCCTTGTCCCTGTTTTCACCGCCATATCAAGACATTCCTCGCAATATATCGCTCTTGACAGCGGAGTTGGGGCAAGCTCCGAGCTTACGATATATTCCAAAATATCTTCGGAGGACAGCTTTCCTTTCATTTCGGGAGCGAAAAAGTCGATCCCTCCCAATATATTCCCGGCCATGGCACTGTATTCCTCGGAAGATATCAGCTTTTCCGCAATACTGTCCGAAAAAACGGGAAAATCAGAGGTTTTGAAATGATATGCTCTTACAAATGCCGACATTAAGGCGGTCATGCTTGCTTTGTTTTCCATAAAAGCTCCCCCTTTATAAAAGTATCGAATTATAGATCTGTTTAAAGCCATATTCGCAAAGCTCCTCACGGGTCATGGAAAACTGCGTCTCCATAAGCCTTCCCTTGCTTTGCAAAAGCCCGAAAAAGCCCGATGCTTCCGACCAGAGAATATAAGCTGTCAGCACAGGGTCAATGCCCTTGCGAACATATCCGTTTTCCATTCCCCTGCGAATAAAGCTGCTCATCAGATCGTTTATTTCCGTTCCCAGCGCAAATATCTCCTTGACCGAAGGAGACAGGGAGGAAAGGTCGGTTTCCTGAGGCTTGAAGCTGTCAATGTCCATGGCTGCCATGGGATATTTTTCAAAAAAGCTGCCCATTGCAAAAAAGATATCCCTGCACTGTGCGTCATAGCTTTTCTCACGGGATAATGCTGCTTCAATGTCCCCTTTAAGCTCGGAAAGCCCCCATATGACTATTCCCCGCCTGATGTCCTCCTTGCTCTGAAAATATGCGTAGATGGTACGTCTGCTGTATTCCGAAGCACGGGAGATTTCCTCTATGGTAGCGGCTTCAAAGCCCTTTTCGGAAAAAAGCCTTTCTGCGCTTTTGAGAATTTTCTCCTTATGCACCGCCGCAACAGCGGCATTTTTATTTTCTCTGCCCATGGTATACTCCTATTCTACTTAATATACTAACAGTATATCACTTAATTTTCCGCTTTTCAATAGAAATAACAGAAAGTTTACATTTATATTATTATAGGCATAAAAAAGCTGCCTTTGATTGTTATCAAAGACAGTTTTTCATCAGATGTATTTTGGTTATTCCTTTTTGCTTCCGTCAAAAATGATCTTAAAAAATTTTGTCATAAGCGGAACATAAGTAAAACCGAACACACATGAAGCCACAGCAGCAGTCTGCTTCTTATACTTCGGAGCAATATTTATTCCGATCATCACACCTATTGAGCACAGACACAGCTTTAAAAGAGCAATATCTTTCCAATCACATTCTTTTATATACTTATCTGCATATTCAAATAATCTGTGCATTATGCATACCTCCGTCAGAAATTGCTTCCGTTCCAGCCCCA
>JAGBFZ010000291.1 GCA_018110855.1 Oscillospiraceae bacterium | reverse complement strand
TCTCCAAGGTCGCTGTGTTCAACGACTTATTTATTTTAACATATATTTTGGGGTTTGTCAAGTGCTTTTTGAAAAAAATTGCAATTTTTTTCTTAATTCAAATTAACCGTACAATTATAAGGCGCAATATCCGATAATTCACTTCGATTTTCAAAAATTCATAAAATAATATAGACAAATGTATGGAAACGGAGTATAATAAAATATGTATACCGATATTGGTAAGATTTATTTCGGATATGCAGAGAAAGGAAGGATTATTATGGATTCTCTCATCAAGCTTTTAAAGGGAAATGCAAGACTTTCTGACGAACAGCTTGCGGTCATGCTGGGAATTACTCCCGAAGAAGTCGCGGCACAGATCGCCGATTATGAGAAAAAAGGCGTTATCAAGGGCTATAGCGCTGTTATAAATGATGAACTGGCGGACAAAAACGCTGTAACTGCCTTTATTGAGGTCAAGGTAAAACCCAAAAAGGAATTTGGATTTGACGAGCTTGCACGCAAGATAATGGAATATGACGAGGTTGACTCGGTAACACTTATGTCCGGCTCCTTCGATCTTGCCGTTACCCTCAGAGGAACAAACTATAAGGAGATCGCTCTCTTTGTAGCTCAGCGTCTCTCGTCCATGGAGGGCGTTATTTCAACGTCCACCCATTTTGTACTCAAGCAGTATAAGGAACAAGGCTTCTTTATTGAGAAGGAAGCCGCAGATGAAAGGGGTCTCGTATCTCCGTGATAGATTATGATAAGCTTGTTTCCGAAAAGTGCAGGGTAATGAAGCCATCGGGAATAAGAAGATTTTTTGATGTTGCAGCTCAGATGGAGGACGTTATCTCCCTGGGCGTTGGCGAGCCTGATTTCCAGACTCCTTGGAATGTGAGACAGGCTGCCATAACTGCTCTCGAGAAGGGTAAAACAAAGTATACCGCTAATGCAGGACTTATTGAGCTCAGGAAGGCTATCGGAAGATATATTGAGAAAAAGCTGGGCGTTTCCTATGACGATGAGCATGAGATCGTTGTGACTGTGGGAGGCTCGGAGGGTATTGATATTGCCATACGCACTCTTATTGACCCGGGAGACGAGGTTCTGGTTGTTGAGCCGAGCTTCGTTTGTTATTCTCCGATAGTATCGTTGTGCGGCGGTGTTCCTGTTCCGCTGAGGACAACTGCCGAGAATGAATTTCGTCTTACAGTTGAGCTTCTCAGGGAAAATATTACTCCCAGAACAAAGCTGCTTATTCTCCCGTTCCCCAATAATCCCACAGGTGCGGTTATGGAAAGAGAGGACCTTGAGAAGATCGCTGAGGTCCTTCGCGGTACAGATATTCTTGTCCTCTCGGATGAGATATACAGCGAGCTTACATACAGCGGTACTCACTGCTCTATTGTTCAGATAGATGGAATGAAAGAAAGAACATTGCTGGTAAACGGATTCTCAAAGGCATATTCCATGACAGGCTGGCGTCTGGGATATGTTGCGGGTCCTGCTCCTATTGTAAAGCAGATGCTGAAGGTTCACCAATATGCAATAATGAGTTCTCCCACAGTATCTCAGTATGCTGCTATTGAGGCTCTTGAGAACTGCGATGCTGACGTTATCAAAATGCGTGATGAATATGATATGCGCAGAAGATGGCTTGTGAAGGCGCTTAACGATATCGGACTGACCTGCTTCGAGCCGAAGGGAGCTTTCTATGTGTTCCCGTCTATCAAGTCCACAGGGCTTTCCAGCGAGGAATTCTGCGAAAAGCTGCTTTATGAGCATAATGTCGCTGTCGTTCCGGGTAATGCCTTCGGAGAATGCGGCGAAGGATATATCAGGATCTCTTATGCGTATTCCATTAAGCATATTATGACCGCCGTAGAGCGTATCAAGGAATTTCTTGCCGATCTGGACAAGCAGAAAAGCGGTAGTCTGTCATGATAACTGCTGAGGAGCTTTTAGAGAAAGCGCCGTCCCTTGCAAGGCGCAATTATGAAAAAAATATCCGCATGAGAAAGGCTTTCGGGCTTGTAAACGGACAGGGAAACTGCGCCGTTTCACGCCACAGGCTGGGTATTGCAAAGATGTCATCAAACGGCTGCGGCGCTATTGCGGTTTACAACGCTCTTTATGCGGCAGGGCATAACCCCGATTTTAACACAATTTCTTTGGGAATCGACTGCTTTGCTCTCAGGCTGTGGGGTGTTTTCGGAACAGATCCCGATAAGATGGAGAAGTATTTTCGAAAATGCCGCATAGCTGCTGTCAAGGCTGCAGATTATGATGATTTTGTTATGGTCATGAGTGCAGTAAAGGTGGGAATACTCTGTTATTGGGTGGATAAGCCTAAACGCTCATTTCTGCATTTTGTTGCTGTTATAAATAACGGCGAAGGCTTTGACGTGTGCAACAGATACTCAAACAGAAAAACGCCTTCGAGAGTGCGTTCTATGGGCGATTTTTGCCCGAAGGAATGCTATGTATGCGGCTTTTACATCAGCTGAAGGGGGAGGCTTTTCTGGACGGTATTACATTACACGCAAACGCTAAAATAAACCTTTACCTTGACGTTACAGGAAAGCGTGAGGATGGATATCATCTCCTTGAGACGGTCATGCACACAGTCTCGCTGTGCGATATCGTTACTATTTCAAAAAGAGAGAAAAGCGGGATAGAAATATCCTGCTCCGATCCTCTCATTCCCTGCAATGAAAAAAATATTGCATATAAATGTGCCTCTGACTTTTTTGATAAAGCAGGAATATGCGGCGGGGGAGTCAGCATAGATATTATTAAAAAAATTCCCTCTCAGGCAGGCATGGGCGGCGGCAGCGCTGACGGAGCTGCTGTTCTTACGGGAATGAACAGGCTTTTTGATACAGGGCTATCCGAAGCTGAGCTGATTTCCATGGGTGCGAAGCTGGGAGCTGATATTCCTTTTTGTATCAAAGGCGGCTGCGGCTATTGCACGGGTATCGGTGAGATCATAGAGCCATTGCCCCCTATTTCGGGGACTGTCCTTATCGGTAAGGGAAAAATGGGCATCAGCACTGCGGAAGCATTTCGGAAGATCGATTCAATTGGCGCAGGCATTGGAATAAAAGGTATCAGAGAAAGATTTTCATGCGTCAGTTCGTTGGGTGATATTTCCGATTATTGCAGAAATATTTTCGATGATGTTACAAGCCTTGAAGAGGTTTTGGATATCAAAAGAATAATGACCGAAAACGGTGCGGCAGTTTCTTCGATGACGGGAAGCGGTTCTGCGGTATTTGGCTTATTCGATTCCGAAACTTTAGCTGAAAAGGCTCTCCATATTTTAAATAAAAAAGGCTATTTTTCGGCATTGTGCAGTCTCGTCTGAGCATTATTTGCTCCGAGCTGCACTGCCGAAAAAATACTCATTATATGTTAGAATACACTAACTTTTTTAAAAGGAATGATAATATGACTTTGGATAAGCTTCCCATAGGCCGCAGCGGAATTATTTCCGCTGTCGGCGGCGAGGGAGCACTGCGCTGCCGATTGCTTGATATGGGATTGATACCCCGAACACAGATCACAGTAAGGAAGGCAGCGCCCATGGGTGATCCTATTGAGATACATCTTCGTGGGTACGAGCTTACTTTACGTCTCGAGGACGCAAAGCAGATCACAATTATTCCCATTGATACGGACAATTCTGAAAAGAAATAAGTCTGATTATCAATGAGTTTCAGACTTGCGTTGTTTATTCTCCACAGAATAAGCAATTATCCGAGAAAGGACCGAGATAAAAATGATATTTGCCCTTGCGGGAAATCAGAACTGCGGAAAAACCACCCTCTTCAATCAGCTTACAGGCTCAAATCAGCACGTCGGAAATTTTCCGGGTGTTACTGTGGAGCAGAAAAGCGGAGTTGTTAATGGCTATAAGGACTGCACCGTGGTCGATCTGCCGGGTATCTACTCAATTCGTCCCTACACTATTGAGGAGATAGTAACCCGTGATTTTCTGATAAACGAAAAGCCCGACGGAATTATCAATATCGTTGATGCTACCAATATTGAGAGGAGCCTTTATCTGACACTTCAGCTCAGTGAGCTGAAAATACCTATGGTTTTAGCTCTCAACATGATGGATGAGGTAAGAAATAATGGGGGAACCATTAACATTTCCGAGCTTTCGGAGAGGCTTGGTATTCCCGTGGTGCCTATATCCGCAGCTAAGAATGATGGCGTTGATGAGCTTATTGAAACTGCGGTGAATACTGCAAAAAAACGTATTCAGCCGAAAAAAATCGACTATTGCAGCGGAGCTGTTCACAGATGTATCCACGCAGTCTGCCACATAATCGAGGACCACGCCGATAAAGCGGGACTTGGCAGGAGATTTTGTGCCACAAAGCTTATCGAAGCTGACCCTGCGATCAAAGAAAAGCTTGAGCTTAATGAGAACGAGCTTGAAATGATAGAGCACAGCGTTACCGAAATGGAGACGGAAATAGGAATGGACAGGAACGCCGCTATTGCCGATATGAGATACACATTCATCGAAAATGTGTGCGACCACGCAGTTGTAAAATGCCGTGAGAGCAAGGAGCATATCCGCAGTGTGAAGATAGA
>JAGBFZ010000290.1 GCA_018110855.1 Oscillospiraceae bacterium | reverse complement strand
GCAACTTATTTTTTAATGAAAAAAGATGGAACAAAAAGTGTTTTAATAAATACAATTGTTCCAAAAACGGAATTTAAAGTTCCTAAAAAAATTGAAAAAAAAGATTGTTGTATCTGCTTTACGATAATATCCTTGAGCACCTTGTTAAGAGCCGTACCCATATGGATATCGCCGTTTGCATAGGGAGGGCCGTCGTGAAGAACATACTTGGGCATATCCTTGTTCTTCTCGATCATTTTGTAATACATTCTTCCGCTTTCCCAACGGGATATCATTTCAGGCTCCTTCTGAGGAAGATTTCCTCGCATTGAGAAGTCTGTCTGAGGAAGATTAAGGGTGGTGTTGTAATCCTGTGCCATTTTCACTAACTCTCCTTAAATGGAATAAATTTTTACTGAACCGAAGCGGTATCAATTACTCTTGTAGCCTCCATATCCTCGGAAGCGGGAGCAGTCTCCTCAGCTGCATATTCCTCGGCTTCTTCCTCGGTGTCATTCTCGGGAAGGGAGGTGATAAGCTCAAGATGAGACTTGTACATAGCCAGAAGATTTGACTTGAATTCAGAGACCGCAGTCTGCATTTTCTCAAGAGTTTCCTGCTCCTTCTGCGCACGGACAGCGGTGGAGCCGATGATCTCGTCAGCCTTCACATTAGCTGCGGAAATGATCTGCTCAGCCTTCTGCTGAGCCTCGGAAACGATAGCCTCTGCCTTCGCCTTCGCTTCCTCAATAACGGCTCTGCCCTGCTTCTGAGCGCCTATCATAGCGTCCTTCAGAGCCTCTTCATCAGCCTTGTAGCGGCGGATGCTTTCAACGAGGACCTCGATCTTCTTTTCGGTGTCCTCCTTTTCCTTGATCATGGAGCTGACCTGATCGGCAAGACTATTAAGAAACTCGTCCACCTCTTCGGGCTTGTAGCCAGCCTTTGCCTGCTCAAAGCGCTTGGTGTTGATCTCCATTGCAGTAATCATTTAAAACTCCTCTTTTCCCCGCAGGCATATTAAATATCTCCGGACCCTCTGCGGACAATGCTCGGAAACTCAGATGTATTTTTTGATAGTAATATGGATCCTGTCCTTTTTAGTATGACCGCCGACCTGTGAAACGATGAATCTGCCTGCACCTCGGACGGACAGAACAGAGCCTTCCGCCACATTTTCGGATACGCTTTCCGTGACCCCGTGATTTACCGAAACCAAACCCGAATGAATAAGCGCAGCAGCCCTTTCACGGCTCACTCTTGCCGCAGCGGCAACAACGCAGTCAAGGCGCAGAGAGGCGACCGACGCAGAAATCTCGCTGAATCTGTCCTCTCTCGAAATGCTTCCGCCCTCATAGAAGCAGGGCTTTACCCCCACCCTGCCTATCTTTGAGATACCGCTTACCGCCATATCTGCAGCCGCAGGGCATAAAACGGCATAAGCGCCGCCCTCATCGCAGATGATATCCCCCGTCTGATTGCGGTTGATACCGAGAGCCATAAGGCTGCCGAGATAATCCCTGTGAGTGAGACTGCCTGCGTCTCTGCCGTCAAATCTCACGATCTTCAGCGGAAAATCCTCAATGTCAGGCTCGCAGTATTCGGGGTATACGCAGAGAATACACCTTGCAGCGCCCTCATAACCGCCGTAAAGCCTATAATGGCTGTGTCCCATAAAGGCAAGAAATCTTTCGGCATACAAAGCCTCACCCTCGCTCAGAAAAGCCGAGAACTTAGGGGAGAAGCTCTTTTCGCAGATATCGAGCATATCCCCGATACGGGAGATAAGCAGCTTTCCCTCATCATCAAGCCTGTTTCGGGAGATAAAAGCATTTTTGTCATGCGCCATGGAAATAAACCGATTCCTCCGTCATATCAGAGCAGAACTCCGTTGCTTTCAAGCTCTGCCGAAAGCTCATCTCCCTGAAACCCAACGTTGTAGGGAGTAATGATAAAGGTGTTGTTTGCAACAGGCTTAATGCTGCCGCCGTTAGCATAAGCCACACCGCCTAAGAAGTCGATAATTCTTCTTGTAACATCGGGAGTGGTAGCCTCAAGATTAAGCACAACGGTTTTCTTGCTGTTGAGATGATTAGCGATCTCCTTTGTGTCGGAGAATTTCTCGGGCTTAACAAGAATGACCTGAAGCTGAGCAGTAACCTGAATATTCACCCTGTTGTTGTCGGGAGACTGAAAATTCTGATTGCGGGGAGCATTATAGGTTTCCTGCTGAGGAGCCGGATTATTCTGAGAGTAATCCTCGTAATCCCCCTCGTTATCGTAATCAGGATCCTCACCGAATCCGATAACACCCTTGATCGTGTCTAAAAATCCCATTGTTTATTTCTTCCTTTCTCTTAATTAATATCTATTAGAATTTTTTATTAAACGCTGTAATTGCGTGCACCGAAAAGTGTGCTGCCGAGCCTTACCATTCCCGTGCCGAATCTGACAGCATCTGCATAATCGGCAGACATACCCATGGAAAGCAGCTTAAAATCCGAATTTTCGGGAGGCGAAGCCTTGATATCCTCAAAGATACGCTGCATTTTTTCAAAGTAAAAGCAGCTGTTATCAGGCGGCGGAATAGTCATAAGACCGCAAAGTCTCACTCCCCGAAGCTCGGAGATCATTGCAATGCCATCCTCAAGACCTTCGGGCGAGAAACCGCTTTTTGAAGTCTCTCCGCCGATATTCACCTCACACAGGATATCCATGACCCTGCCGTTTTTCAAAGCCCGCTCGGATATCTCCTTTGCAAGCTGAACGCTGTCAACGGACTGAATCATAGTCACGCTGTCAATGATGTATTTGATCTTGTTGCTCTGCAGATGTCCGATGATATCCACACGGACATTATCCGCATAAAGCTCCTTTTTGCTCAGATACTCCTGAACTCTGTTTTCGCCTAAAAGGGTAAAGCCCTGAGAAACAGCAAAGTTCACTCTCTCGGGGGGAACTGTCTTTGTGACTGCCATAACGCTTATATCGTCATGCTCACGCCCCGCCCTGACCTTAGCCTCTTCTAAGTTAAAGCGTATCCGCTTGATATTTTCGGAGATATCCTCAAACTCATTATTCAAAGCTGATCTCCTCCTCCGTATTATTATCGGATAAGGTCTGCTCCGACTCCTCGGAAGAAGTCTCCGAAGTCTCCGCATCCGAAAGCTCCCCTGAGACAGATGTCTCGGAAATGACCGTTTCGGGAGCAATAATGTCGGTGTACTGAGGTATCTCCTCCTCAGGCACCTCCTCGGTAACTACCTCATCGGAATTAGCCATGAATGCCGCAGTATCAACGCCCTTGATGATGATATCATCGTAAACGCAGACAAATTCCTCGTTGGAGGTGAGCCTTGAAAGCAGATAATCCTCCCCCTCGAAAATGGGGTCGACCTTTTTGAAAAGCACTCTCTGTCCCCAGAGAACATAGCAGCCCTTTTCATTGTTTTTATTGAATCGGAGAGCCTCTCTGGGAACCTTTATCCCCTCGAAATCGTTGAGTGTCATCTCAACTCTCTCCACTCTTTTCTGAACCAGATCGAAGGTCATCTCATCGCAGCGAAGGATAAGCGTCCATTCCGCAGGATCCTCCGTAGGCTCGAGAGATTCGATAACAGCATTTACGGTATCGGGCGTGGAAGCAAATTTCAGCTTGACCTGATCTCCGGGATTATAAACGCTCTCGGAGTTGTCAATAATGCCTGCGATCTTCCAGTTATAGCCCCTCACCAGCTTGCCTATCTCGTTTCTGCCTCTTTCCTGCCTGACGGTTTTCTCATTAGCGATAACATCCTTGATGGTCTCAGCGGAAAGCTCGCCGCTTTTGTCAATGGTAAGAACGCTTTCATAGCCGTCAGTGCTGCTTACAAAGTAGCCCGAATCGGGAGAAACTATCTGAGAGGTGCTGTTTCTTCGGGTCTTGACAAGCTCGTCTATCTGACTGTTAAGCTCAGCGATACGGTCATCATAGCCGTCCTCCTGCTTAACGGATATCTGATAAATGCTCATCAGAGTAAGAAGATCGTCCCGCCTGCTTTTGATATCAGAAACATCACGCTTGGCGATCTTTGTAGCAAGAGCCTGATATCTCTCGCTTATGAGAGCGGAAATGAAATCGGGCTGAGCCGTAAGTACAGTTCCGGGATTCTGAGCGGCATTGAGCAGATCTATCTCGTCAGAAAGAGCCTGTATCTTCCTGTTTGTCTCGATATCCTCCTCACTGCCGTAAACGTAAGCCACCACAGAGCCGTTGGCGACCTTGCTTCCGTCAGCGATTGGATAACTCAGAACACCCACATAGCTTTTCCTTATGACCGATTCATCACGGATATATACGCCCCTGAAGGAGACCTTGTCCGCAGATGAAGCAATAACTGCAGTCTGTGTTTTGTACTCCTCGGTAACGTTTTTGTAGAAGCTGCTGAACATCGAGCATAAAGCAAGGATAGCCAGCAGCCCGAACAGTACCTTTAAAATGGTGTTTTCCATTGCCGCCTGTCCTTTCCCTCACGGGAGATCACTTGTCGCCCGTATCCTTGTCCTGCTCTGCGTCAAGAATTGAAATAGGTCTGGCGGGAACGATGGTGGAAATGGCGTGCTTGTAAACAAGCTCCTGCTTGCCGTCAGCGTCAATGATAACAGCGTAGCTGTCGAAGCCCTTAACAACTCCCTTGAACTGGAAGCCGTTTGTAAGGATACAGGTAATGGGGATCCTTTCCTTTCTTGCCTGATTAAGGAAAACGTCCTGAAGATTAAGTGCCTTGTTCATGCATTATCATCCTTTCTGAAATTTATCTATCTGATTTATTGTCCTTTCCAAAATGAAAAGCCGAATATGAAAGCAAACTTCTCCATATTCTTTTTAATTATATCACATAATTTTCGATTTGGCTACTATATTCAAGCAATTTGATATAATTCCGTCAAATTGTTCACAATTTGACGTATCGACCCACTCAATTCGTACATCTCGACGAAACCAGGTGAGCTGTCTCTTGGCATAGCGCCTTGATTCCTGCCTGATTTTGTCACAAGCCTCCTCAAAAGAGCACTCTCCCTCAAAATAAGGTATCATCTCCTTGAAGCCGATTGCATTGAAAGCGGTGCGGAGCCTATACCTGTCATAAACCTCCCTGACCTCTTTCTCAAGACCGTCCTCGATCATTTTGTCCACCCTGCGGTTTATCCTGTCATAGAGTATCTGCCTGTCAAAGCAGGTAAGCCCTATCATGCAGGGAGCATAGGGAGATTCGTTTTTTCTGCTCTCCGCCCTGTTCTCCTCGCCGGTCCTCCCCGAAAGCAGGCACATTTCTATCGCCCTGATAACTCTGATTAGATTATTGGGGTGGATATTATCCGCAGCCTTGGGGTCAAGAGAGCGGAGCTTTTCGTGCATATGCTCATTGCCCATGACCCTTGCCTCTTCCTCCAGCTCTTTTCTGAGACTGTCATCGGAAACAATATAGTCAAAGGAGATGTTGTCAATAAGAGAATTGATGTAAAGCCCCGTTCCGCCGACGATAATGGGCATTTTCCCCCGACTGCGGATATCCGAAATGCACTTCCTCGCCATTTTAACGTAATCCGCAACGGAAAAGGGCTCATCAGGCTCAAGAAAATCCATCAGATGATGTGGAACGCCCCTCATTTCCTCGGCTGTGGGCTTAGCCGTTGAAACAGAAAGCCCCTTGTATATCTGCATTGAATCGGCGGAAATGACCTCTCCGCCAAGCCGAATAGCAAGCTCAGCACCCACCGCCGTCTTGCCCGAAGCCGTAGGACCGCAAACCACGATAACGGGAATTTTTTCCGAAATATTATCCATTTAAACTATTCTCCTGAACTGCTTTTCAAGCTCTCTCTTTGTGAGCTTGAACATAACGGGTCTGCCGTGAGGGTAGTACCTAATCCTCTCGTCG
>JAGBFZ010000289.1 GCA_018110855.1 Oscillospiraceae bacterium | reverse complement strand
TATGCCCATAGTGAAGCAAGACAAATGTGCCGTATGTAATTACCCGTTTCATCTGATTTTTTCCACCTTTATTATCTTATGTTTCCCGACCCTGTCCTTCTCAGGAGGGAGCTTCATATAATCTCCGTAGATACATTTTAAATATCCGTCATAATCATCTGTACCATAAAATTCGCCATCTTCAAATTTATATTTTTTCCGTCCTTCAAAAAACCTTCTGTCAGTAAATTCTCTCAGCTTATAAGCTCCTAAAAATGTTCCTGCCATTTTTGACGAATTCTCAAGGCTGTATTTCTGAAGAGTGCTTTCAAGCTTATCAAGAGCCTTATTTCTGTTGATGATCTTGCCGATATTAGTTGACTTGGCAAATACAATAAGAATTTTTTCTGCAAAACTTCTGTGATTTCCGTTATTGATCTCCAAATTATCACTGAATGTAAATTTGAATATCATTCGATAGCACATCAGCTTAAAAAAATGAATACGTCTTAAAAGCCCATTATCAGGTGTTCCGTCAACAGGGAAAATATCAATTCCCCTGATTTTAGTGACGCATTTATTATTGTTCTCACAATGGACTAAAATATTATCATTGCATAGCTTGCCCATCATATCCCGAACTATATCTTCCTCACTGCAATTTGAATGATGAGCAAACCGATAGGGCGGTCTGAACAATTTATCTGCATTCTGAATGATATAATTATAATCCTTTCGAGGCACGGCAACATCAACATCATCATCCCACGGAATAAAGCCCTTGTGCCTTACTGCACCCAACAAGGTACCGCCGATAATATAATAGGTGAGATTATTTTTATCACAGACCTCTGCAAACTCCTTCAACAGTTCCAAACTGTTTTTCTGGATCTCAGTAAGTTCGCTCATAATTATGACCATCCTTTCGTGAGAGTTTTGTAGTTTGCGTCAGCAAATCGAGACGACAGCCGAAGAAACAAAACTCGGCCCCCAAATCTTTGATTTTCAAACTTTACTCCTTCTTCATTTTAACGAACCTAAAAGATGATTTTAGATTCATTTTCTCTTCCTCCTGAGCATCGGCACGATCCATGCATGAAGCGCCCCTGCGATCCTGACCGAAATGCCCTTCGGCAAAGCGTTATATATTTTCACCGCCAGCTTCTTTGCGGCAGAACGGTTATCCTTTCTCAGCGGGGTATCCGACCATGGAGACATTGCCTTGAATCTGAGCCACTCCCCTGCATATGGATGCCCGCAGCCCTCGATCCATGGCCGCAGAGACAGAAAGCTGGTTGTAAAATGCACGATGGCAGGATTTGATTTTGCGTCCTCAATTTCCTTCATTGAATAAAATCCCGAAGGCTTGCGATATATCATCAGATCGCTGTATGAAAAATCATATACAGCCGTATAGCAATTGTATCTGAGATCAAGAATTTTTATATTCCTGCCGATCGTACCGTTTATCACACCCTGATCAACATACGGCAGATCACCGCCATATGAATTTATAAACCTCTCAAATTTACCGCACAGATTATTTTTCCGCCATTCGGTCAGCGAAATAACCATCATTCCGGAATTAATATAATTATCCTCGCATTTCAGACCGATATTTTTTTTGTGATATCTGCTGATGCAGTCCAATACTCCTCCGCAGAAATTACCGTCAAGATCTGTATTATACAATTCCTCCAGCGAATCATAGATCAGCATATCGCAGTCGAGGTAAATGACTCTTTCAATATCCTCATCCATTATTTTTTCAAGAAAAAGCCGCGAAAAAGCACTCAGCGACCACCTTGAGCTTGTATGTATCTCAACGCCCGCAAGCTTATTTATATCCGGTATCGGTCTGAAAATTATATTACGCATGTATTTTTCACCGATGGACAAAAGCTTTGATCTGTTATCATCGCTTATCCCATCATCAAGGATAAAAACGGTAATTTCCCCGCAATCCTTGTTGCTTTCAAACAAGGAGATCATGGAAATTCCCATAATCTCCGCGAAATTATCATCGCTTGCGTAAACAATGTTCATACTGTACCTCAAATTTTTTTCTATTTGCCGAACTTAGCCACTGTCTCGGCATAAGCGGAAGGAATGCCAACATCGAAGCTCTCGCCGTCAATAAGAACACCTGTCATTCCCTTTTCATCAAGCACTCTGCACAATGCGGTGGTCAGCTGTATCTCCGAGTCATCGCCGCTTTCATCGTGCTTTCTTATATCCTCCTCCAGATATCTGAACACATCGGGAGTCAGAACATACTGACCAAAGGTGCAGTAGTATTGTTCTTTTCCGCCCGGACCCTTTACTCCAAGATACTCCTTTGCATAGCGGACCGTAGGCTTTTCCGCCATTTTGGCAACGTTCATCATACAGCTTCTGCCGCCGTCAAATGCGCCTGTGAGTATCCCGTAATGGATAACATTCTCAAGCTCAACAGGCTTAACGGAAACTGTAAGCCGCCCTTCCGACCTGCGGAATGCTTTTATCGTCTGAACAGTGCAGCTCACATTCTGATTGCTTTTGTATACAAAATCCCCCAGCATAAGAAGGACAGGCTCGTTTTCCATGAATTTTTTTGCCTGATAAACCGCATGACCGAAGCCTCGGCGCTCTTCCTGAACTGCATAGCGCAGTTTTTTACCTATTCTGGATATTTTTTTCTCGTATTCTCTTACCCTTTCGGGCAGCTTTTCAATATGATCCTCGCTGAGGGGCTTTCCGAACATTTCCTTGAATGTAGGGATCTCTTCCTTTCCCACAACAAGTATTATTTCTTCAATGCCTGCCTCGTCAAGCTCCTCCAGAAGGCACATAATAACAGGCTTTGCAATGCCGTTCCTGTCAACAACGGGAAGAAACTCCTTCTTGACGAATCTTGTTTCGGGATACATTCGTGTACCGAAGCCCGCCACAGGAATGATCGCCTTTCTCACCCTGTCGCTTGCGTGAAGGGTAAAGGCATGAGCCTCAAGGCCCATAGAATCAAGTCTCTCCACAAGCTTATCCTGACAATTTCTGTCTCTTGCGATAAACTGTACCGTTCCGTCACCCTGAGAGCCGACTCCCTTGCCGCCGTAAATATATCCTGCAATGCTTTCATCGTTCAGAACGGAATGGAGCTTTGGCGCACAAAGCTCCTCGGGGCATCCCGGAGCCACCTTTTCGTCAAATATGCGCTGAGCCTCGTTCATAAGCTCGCCTATCCGCTGAGCATTGCCGTCCGCAATAGCCTTTGAAGCCTCAGAGATGATCCTGTGATTGTCAGCACCCAGCGCCTCATGTATATTACGGTCTTTCTCCGTCTGAGGAAACGGGAACGCCTTATTCAGATCGGACAGGATCTTTTTGGTATTCTTCTTTGACTTCAGATCAGCAAATACCCAATAAAGCGCCTTTCCCACCTTGAGCTTTTCTGCTGTTATTTCATCTCCCGAAAATTCCATGCATACGGGATTTACTCCGTAGGCGCACGCCTGATCCAGTCTGCCGCAGCGTGACTTTGTAAGCAGCTCTCCCCGATACGCCGCCTGCATCTCGCCGTTTACGCTCATTTTCAGACGATATACCTCGTTGAAGGCACGGGCAACCAGCACGCATATTGCAGCGCTTGAGGACAGTCCTTTTTTGATGGGGAGAGTCACCCTGCTCACCTTAATGGATATTCCGCCTATCTGATAATGCTCCATAAGATAAGCCGCCACTCCGCAGGCATAGCAGAAATAATGCTGTTCGGCAGCTTTTTCACGGAGCGTTTTCGAATCCATTTTGCAGGAAAAGGACACGCTTTCTCCCTTTTCATTGAAGGAGCTTATTGAGAAGATCTCGTTTTTCTCCGCACTTGCATATATTCCCAGATCAATACCTGTAACGATCGCAAGTCCCGGAACAACGTCGGAATTTATGTCGGTGTATCGTCCTGCCCAGTCGGTATGCTCACCGAACAGGCAAAGTCTGCCCGGCACAAAAAGCTCAACTTTTTTCATTATATCCTTCACTCTCAATTATTATTAAGTTTCAGAACCACGCCAATTGTCCGAATGATTATTTTTATATCTGTCAGAACAGAACGCTCTCTTATATATTTCATATCAAGCTCTATCCAATGATCGAAATCATCCTTAGAATTCTTTTCAAGAGCGGTAAAGCAGGAAAGCCCCGGCTTAACAAGCAGACGCTGCTGCTGATACTCATTGCATTTTTCCTGCTCATATGTGGGCAGCGGACGAGGCCCGATTATGCTCATATCCCCTTTGATGATATTCACAAGCTGTGGAAGCTCGTCAATAGATGTTTTTCTGATAAATCTGCCAACCTTGGTAACACGGGGATCGTCAGATATTTTAAAGATAGGACCGTCAGCCTCGTTCTGAGCAAGAAGGCTGTCCCGTTCCTTTTCGGCACCCTTCCTCATGGAGCGGAACTTGTACATAATAAAGGTTTTGGAGTCCTTTCCCGTTCTTTCCTGAGTATAGATCGGATTGCCGGGATCGCCTATCATAATTGCAGCGGCAACTCCTATCAGCAGCGGACTGAGCAGGATAAGCGCCAGCAGAGAGCAGACAATATCGCCTAAACGCTTGAATACGTCATAGACGGGCTTTTCTTTATAGCCTATGTCACAGGCGAAGACTGCCTTTTCCTCAGCCGCAGCAGCCTGCTCTGCTGATTTTAAATCCTGCAATATTATCCCTCCGTTTTAATGCGGCATTTTCAGACGTAATATTGAAATGTAAGAAATGATCTTCAGAGCATAATTTACAAATACATAATTTATTATAAATGAAATACAGCTCATTGTCAATATGCTAAATGCATAATTTTCAGTGCCTTACCGATAAAAGAGAAAAATGCCCCTCTCTCCTTATGGTAATGAGAAGGACATTTCTTTTTTATTTGGCTTTTTTATTTAACACAGCAACAAGTCCCGCAGAGCCTGCCGCTGCTGCAAGGGCAAGAACAGCTGCTGCGGTATATCCGCCTTCCGAGGCTGTTTCCTCATAAACGCTGTCGGTCATCATCGCTCCTGCGGAAACGTCCTCAGAGCAGGGAGACGGGGCTTCAGGGTCAGAAAGATACAGCCAGCCCTGCTGTCCCCAGATATAACCGATATATCCCCATTCATCACCCGCTTTATCGGTGTAAAGCTCACTTACATAGCTGCCAAGATCATCGGGGTGATTTTCCATGGAAATATTCTCCGTGCTTCCGGGGTATTTCCAGAGATATATCGTTCCCTCCGCTTTCAAGGAATCATATTTCTTTTCCGTATTTTCGGTAATTTCGTCCTTATGCTCCTCGGTGAAGGCATAGTTATCATAAACCGCCTCAAGTCCCTCGAGGCATATCCAGAAAAGTTTATCCGCGCCCGAAGAGTCAAAGCCGCCGCCCCACTTTTTTCCGTTTTTATCTGTGTAGATATAATTTATCCATGGAGATTTTCCCGCAGAAAAGGTCCCCGTCTTTTTGCCGTTCGGCTCATTGTAAGCGTCGGTTTCTTCCGTCAGGACATACTGCCGCCCTATGCGCCCGTTTCCCGAATATTCGATCTCGTTTCTGTGACTGCTGTAAAAATCATCGGCAGGCTCGATTATCACATCTGCCGAAACAGCTCCGCACATACTAAGGCACATTATTGCCGCTGCCGCAGCAGATAACAGCTTTTTCATTGCCATGCCCCCTGTTATTTCTTCTTATTGTTATTGATGTATTGCATTATCAGCTTTTTAAACGCTTTATCATCGGTAAGATTATACGCTTTCTGAGGAGTTGAGGTTCCCTTGTATTCGCTGTCCTTGAGATACATTCCGAACGCTGCGGCTGCGCAGGCACGCTTTGTCATAGCTGACGGAGAGGAGCGGTATACGCTGTCGTCCACAGCCTTTGTGATAAGCTTTGATTTTGAGCCGACGGGTTCTTTATAGCGTATCTTTACGGTGCACCATTCATCTGAGCCTGCGGGCTTCTGATATTTAAGTCCGCTGCTCTCATTTCCCTCTGCGGGGATTATCTCATAAAGCACAGTCACGCTCTGACCTGCACCTACCTCGCCGGCGTCCTTTTTGTCATTGGAAAAATCCTCGTTGTTAAGGCGGCGGTTATCGTATCCTATCAGACGGTAGGACTTAACTCTGCCCGGATTGAACTCGGTCTGGAGCTTTACGTCCTTTGCCATTGTAAATATAGTCTCGGTGCGCTCCTCCACAAGCACCTTGTTTGCCTCTGCTGAGCAGTCGATATAATGATAGCTTCCGTTGCCGTTGTCTGCGAGAGTCTCCATTTTGTTATCCTTGATATTGCCCTTGCCGAAGCCTAAAACGGTGAAATACACGCCGCTTTTTCTCTTCTTCTCAATAAGCGACTTCAGCTCGTTTTCATCGGATATACCTACGTTCAGATCACCGTCGGTGCAGAGGATGATACGGTTATTGCCACC
>JAGBFZ010000027.1 GCA_018110855.1 Oscillospiraceae bacterium | reverse complement strand
ACAAAGCAGTTTTCAGTATATGTTTTCAGAAGTATCCTCGGAATGGTGGGGATATCTCTCTACCTTCTTGCGGACACTTATTTTATCTCAGCTGCAGTGGGAGCCGATGGCATTACAGCACTGAACCTGATACTCCCAATTTACAGCCTTATTTTTGCTCTGGGAGCAATGATCGGAGTCGGCTCTGCAATAAGATTTACTATCGAAAGTGTTCGCAAAAGCGATGACAAGGACAATTTTTTCTTCAACGCCCTGTTCTGGGGTACGATGGTCGGACTGATTTTTTCATTTCTCGGAATATTTTTCCCCGAAAAAATCATGACGATCATGGGTGCTGACAGCAATATATGCGCTGTCGGTTCGGGATACACCCGAATTTTTATGTCCTGCGCTCCCTTTTTTATCTATAATCATATCCTAAATTCCTTTGTGAGAAATGATGACGCCCCATCGACCGCAATGGCAGCAACACTTTTAAGCAGTCTTTTTAATATTGCTGCTGATTACATCTTCATGTTCCCAATGAAAATGGGCATGGAGGGTGCTGCTCTGGCAACAGGTATCTCGCCGCTTATCGGAGTTCTGATATGCAGCATAAGGCTTGCTTCAAAGAAAAGCTCGGTCAGACTTAAATTTTGCACTCCTTCGCTGAAAAAACTGCTTTACTCCTGTCAGGTGGGAATTTCCTCTTTTGTTGGAGAAATATCCTCGGGTGTCACTACTGCGGTTTTCAACGGACTAATTCTTAGTGCAGCGGGAAATACAGGTGTGGCGGCATATGGAATCGTCGCAAACTGCTCTCTTGTGGCGGCATCTATGTTCAACGGAATTGCTCAAGGCTCTCAACCTATCGTAAGCAGTCTTTGCGGCGACAGAGATATCAAGGGTATAAAAAAGACTGCAAAGCTGGCAGCTGCCACCTCTCTTATCATCTCTTCAATGATCATATCAGTGATTTTCATTTTTGCAAAAGAGATAACGGCAATTTTCAACAGTGCAGGCGACCCGCTGCTTGCGGCATATGCTGAAAACGGTATAAAGCTGTATTTTATCGGCTTCTTATTTGCAGGTCTGAATATCTCCGCAGCGGGAATATTAAGTGCTGCCGAAGCCGCAAAGGCTGCTTTTTCTGTTTCGGTCAGCAGAGGGTTTATTGCAATAATTCTCTGCGCCGTTATCATGTCCGCTGTATGGGGATTAAACGGGATATGGCTTTCCTTTGCGGCTGCGGAGCTTATCACATTTCTGATCGTTTTGTTTGAATTGAAAAGAACGATATTTAAGCGATAGATATAATTGTTCCACACGGAACAATTGTGCGAAAAATATCTGTTTATGGTTTTATTTAAATATTGCTGTCCGAATAAATATCCTTAGATTGACATTCCGGAAAATATGTAATAAAATAAAAGAAATAATAAAAAAGCGGAGGTTCATTATGGCTGACATCAGACTCCCCTATCTTGACAGCTCCCTTTCATACAAGGAAAGAGTTGCTGATCTTCTTTCACGGCTGACTCTCGACGAGAAGATACATATGCTGTCCACCCATCACCGCAGCATTGAACGTCTCGGAATAAAGGAATGGTATATCGGCACAGAGTGCGCACGGGGCTATGTTACACACGATAATGATCGCCCGTCTACTGTATTTCCTCAGCCGATAGGAATGGCTTCAATGTTTGATGATGAACTGATGGAAAAGATAGGCGAGATCGCAGGAAATGAATTTCGGGCATATTACAACCGTGACGGCAAGGGCGGACTTATGATCTGGGGTCCTACTGTTGATATGGAGCGCGACCCTCGCTGGGGACGCACCGAAGAAGCATACGGCGAGGATCCCTTTTTAACGGGAAAAATGACCGCAGCATATACAAAGGGTCTCAGGGGCGAGGATCCCAAGGTCATGAAAACAATCCCCACCCTCAAGCATTTCTGCGCCAACAACAATGAAAAAAACAGGGGCAGCTGCTCTGCAAATATTGATCCCCGAACAAAGCATGAATACTATTATGCTGCCTTCAAGCCCGCTGTAACAAAGGGCGGAGCATATTCAATGATGGCTGCTTATAACGAGCTTTCGGGCGTTCCAGCCATATGCAATCCCGAGCTTCAGACTATCGTTAAGGACAAATGGGGACTGGGCTTTGTGGTTTCTGACGGCGGCGATTTTTCACAGAATGTGACATATCACAAATATTGTGATTCTCATGCAGAATCTCTTGCAATGTCCCTTAAAGCAGGCTGTGATGTTATGACCGACAGTGAAGAGCTTGTGACAGAAGCGGCTTACAAGGCTCTGAAAGATGGACTTATCACCGAGGAGGATATTGACAGAGCTGTGGGCAATTCTCTGGACGGAAGATTCCGTCTGGGCGAATTTGACGATTCTACTCCCTTTGATAATATCCCGCCCGATATCATCAACTGCGACAGTTCAAAGGAGGTAAATCTCAGAGCGGCATTGGAGGGCGTTACCCTGTTAAAAAACAAGGGTATTCTCCCCCTTTCAAAGGATAAAATAAATAAGCTGCTTATCTGCGGTCCTCTTGCAGATGAAAATCTCCGTGACTGGTACACGGGATATTCGGATTATGAATACTCCGTACTTGACGGCTTTATGCGCTCTATCGGAGAAGATAAGATTTTATACGACAACGGCTTCGACAGGATAGCAATAAAATCCGTTTCCAACGGAAAATATCTCACCATTGACGAAAACGGATATGCGGTATGCTCCGCTGACAGCGTGGGCGAAAGGGAGATATTTGAATACCGTGATCTTGATTTTGATGTTCTGAATATTTATTCATGCGCTGAAAAAAAGTATCTCACATTTACAAACGAGGTCAAAGCGGAGACAGAAACGGTATTTCAATGGTTCACCACAGAAACCATTCACAGACGTGATCATGATGGCTTCGTCACATTTGAATCCCGCACCCATGATGAAGTAATAACAGACGAAAACGGCAGGCTCATCTGCCGCCCGAGATCGGGAATGACAAAGGAAAAGCTTTTTGAGATCGAGATAATTTCAAAAGGAACTGACAGGATCGCTGAGCTTGCGGCTAAGGCTGACGTTTCCATTGTTTGCGTTGGAAATCATCCCATGCAGGTCGCAAGAGAATGCTATGACAGACCCGACATCACTCTCCCGAAGCCCCAGCAAGAGCTTACAGAGGCTTCATTTAAAGCAAACCCCGACACTGTTATGCTTATAGTTTCAAGCTATCCCTTTGCTGTAAACAGTGAAAACGAGCTTCTTCCTGCCATAATGTACACATCTCATGCAGGTCCCGAGCTTGGAAATGCCGTTTCAGCCTGTATCCTCGGGGAATACAATCCCGCGGGAAGAACGCCTATGACATGGTACACATCTGTCAGGGAGCTGCCCGATATTATGGATTACGATATTATCAAGAATGATATGACATATCGTTATTACAGAGGAAAACCGCTCTATCCCTTCGGTTACGGGCTTTCATACTCAAGCTTTGCATATTCGGGATTCAAAGTATCCGAAGCATCCGATAAAAATGCTCTCATCGCTGAGCTTGATGTTAAAAACATCTCCGAAAGAGACGGAGACGAGGTCGTTCAGATATATTTCCGTGCCGAAAGCAAGCGGATAAAACGCCCCATAAAGCAGCTTTGCGGATTCAGACGTGTACATATTCCTGCAGGCTGTACTGCCCACATTTCAATTGAAATTGATAAGGCGGAGCTTGAATTCCGGGACGTTTCCCGAGATAAATTCTGCCTTGAAACGGGAAAATACGCATTTATGGCAGGTGCGTCAAGCGAGGATATCAGAGAAACAGTTATGCTCTTCATTGAAGGCGAGACTGTTCCTGCGAGAGATGTCAGAAAGCCTGTCAAAGCAATAAACTACGATGACAAGGGTACTGTAAAAATGCTTTGGTCAAAAAGACTTTCGGAGCATTTTATCCAAAGTGCGGGATATTCACCCTATCTGATTTTCCAAAACTGCAATACCGATGGGGCAGAAATGCTTGAGATAAAGGTCTCGGCATGGGAAAAGCCCGAAACCGTCAAGGTATATGCCGAGACGGTACAGAGCGACCCTATTGCAGTAATATCTGTTTCTCCCACTGACAGAATAGATGCTTTCAGAACAATCACTGTTTCTGTTCCAAAGCTGTCCTCGGTACAGGATCTGATCTTTGAGCTTGGAGGAAGCTCGGCTTTGCTTGAATACAGATTATTCTGACTATAAAAACCGCTTTTGACTTTGACAAAATCAAAAGCGGTTTTTTCATATTACTTTACTCTCTTTTTAATTGGCAGCAATAGATCAATCTGACCGTCAATTCCGTTTTTGGGCCATCCCATATGAGAAGAATATACCCAGTTCAGATGCTCTTCAAGACAGCCGCCCATTATCTCAAAGCCTTGTTCGCTCCAATTAGGCTCGTAAATTTCATTGTTCTCAACCCACTTGCCAAGCTTCTCCCAATAGTGAAATTCGGGGAATTTAATAGTATACGCCGCAAATAATCCGCCATCAAATTTTTTCTTTGTAAGCGGCGCAGGAACCTCCATATCATCGGGTATCGTTACCCATATCTCATAGCCGTACAGCCCATCGTCACGAACTCCCGGATTCGGATGATTAAAGCCGAAAAATCTTGAATCGGGCTTTATTTCATACAGCCTGCTTTCTCTGATAAATTTATCCATTGGTTTGTCAACGTGTTCTTCAGGATTCTCACCAATGTAATGATTTGAAGCAACGGTAAAAGGCGGCAGAAGAACAATTCTTACATTCAGATTCTTCCAAAGGGTCTCATCGGCAATATTCAGTTCGTTCATACTTGTATTCTCCTTTAATGCATTTTTCGGAAGGATAAGAGTGCTGACGACCTTAACAAGCTCGGTATCTTCAAGAAGATCAATATGAGTTTTCCTGCGTATGCTTTTATCGAGACGTTCCGCAAACGCACTAAGAATACTTCTTATCTTATCAAGTGAAGCTATCTCCCCGTCAAGCTCTGCAATATTTTCACGCAATATCTGCAAAGCTTCAAGCTGCTCCTTATCCTGCAAAATAACCGAGATCTGTTTCAGCGGTATCCGCAGCTTCCGGAGTATGATTATCTGCTGTAGGCGCCGTACAGCATTTTCATCATACACACGATATGCATAATCCTCCCTGCGTATCGTTTCTATCAGTCCCAGCTTTTCATAATGTCGGAGCATTCTCGGTGTTACGTCATACATTTTTGATACCTGACTTATTGTGAGGTTTTCCATCATGATCTCTCCCTTCTTTTTCAGTATAAAGTATGACACCGTGTCAAAGTCAAGGGTTTATTTAGATTTTTCAAAAATATTTTTCACTGTTATTCATTAATAAAAATATTCAGATCAACAAGTCCCTCTATTCCGTCCACAACGCCCGAGCAGGAATACTGCCACATTTTGTAATTATATGTGAAATTGCATTCCTTCGAATATTCGGCTATCCAAAGAGGGATATCCGAAAGCTCTCCCATATCGTAACGGAATAATGCTGTGTTGATAGTGGAATAGTACATCGGCTCATATCCCGCTGCTCTTATCTTGTCGCAGAATGTGCGGCAGCAAAGAGTCTGCATCTCCCCTGCCAGTCCCTCTGTTCTTGCAGGGCCCTCGTCGGTAGGGAATTCCCAGTCGAAAATCACGGGAAAGCTAAGCTCAGCCCCCGTTTCTTTAAGAAGCGAGATTACATAATCCGCCTCCTCGGCAGCTTCCTCCTCTGTTATCGCCTGTGAAAAGAAATATACACCCGTGCCTATCCCTGCGGAAGCTGCTCCCTCGAGATTCCTTCTGAAATATTTGTCCTCGCAGAGCTGTCCCGTTTCATATCCTCTGTAACCCATTCGGATAATAGCAAATTCCACTCCGTCCGCCTTTACAGCCTGCCAGTCGATATTCTGCTGATATGATGACACGTCTATCCCAAATCTGCTGCGTTTTTCACCATCTGCGCCGAAGAGAGTTTTGTGCTTCTTATTGTCCGTTTCAAGCAGGGACATATCATAATCATTCAGTGCAGCTCCCTCAACGGGAGGATATTCTATCAGATCTATGCCATTATCATATATGTAAAATGGATTTTCAATAGCCCTATCTGCACTTGTTTCCGAGGTCGTCTCCGACATTTCGGAAGCGGCAGAGCGAAGCTCAAAAATCTCCGAATCTGCCGCCGCAAGAGAGACATTTGCAGCCACGATCTCGTCATTCAACTCAGAATTTTTAATAATAAACACACAAGTTGTGCCAACCATTACCGCAGTCATTGCCGACAGGATAACACAGGGCATTGTAAGTGGATTTTTGCTCATAAGCGTCTCCTTCATTTTACTTTTTTCACCGCGATTAACGGTATTGTCATTTCTTCCTCGGTCAGACCCGCATGGTTGCCCTTGAATGTGCTCGACTTATTGCATATGGCTGCATCGCTTATTCCCACGGCAAGGAAATCTCCCAGCATTTTTTCAAGCCTGTCATGATCTTTCCCGAAACCGAGAAGTTTCTTTTCCAGAAGTTCCTTCTTTGAAAGCAGTAGAAATTCATCTCCGAAATGCCTGTTAAAGGCTTCTGTAAACTGCTTTTCCATACCATTCTTTATAAAGAAATTTACAGCTCTCGGTTCCATTGAAGGCATACGCAAAAGACATTCTGTGATATCCTTATAATCGGTCAGAACCTTATTTCTGACATTTATATGCCCATGGTCAGCGGTAACAATAAGCAAAGTATCGTTCATATCATCTGCAAGCTGCTCGGTGGTATTTTCGAGCTCAGAAATGAGCTTCCCGATATCCTCGCCGTCAACGCCGTTTTCATGCATACTTTTGTCAGGCTCGTCCCAGTATGCGTAAATGTACTTCCGATCACCCTGAGCGCACAGCCTTTTTATTTCATTGCAAAGCTCATTATAGCTTTTGGGATATGGCTCCGCAAAAGGCATTATATAATAAGTATCTGTTCCCGAAGCGGCTATTATGTCACGGATCTTTTCATACGGCACAAAGGTATCTGCCGCATTAATTTCGATTTTTTCTCCCGTTTCGCTGTCGGTATTCAGGAAATAAACAATGTTTTTGTCTATTTCTTCAAAATAACCCGTCCAGCCCAGCCATGCGGACTGATTTGGAAACAGACCGCTTTCTATGGCTGTTGTTGCGGCAACTGTGGTAGGCGGAAATGTGGAAGAATAGGAGCATATCAGATTTCTGTGGAAAAATCCGTTTTTCGGGAGATGCTTTTCAAGGGAGCTTGTCCCCATTCCGTCAAGAAGTATGACAACTATGTTTTGGTATTTTCTGTCAAGTAACATATCAGCCTGCGGCAATGTGGGATTCGGCGGCTCAATTCCGTAATATTTCAGTATTGAGCAAGCAAGGTTTGCAATTGAGTTTTTGTAATCGGGATATTTTATATTCATGTTGTAATTCTCCTAAAGCTTTATCATTTTTTATTATATCAAACTTTTCATATTAAGTCAATCACAACAAAAAGCTGTTCCCATATTCCAAATCAGGAGAATATGAGAACAGCCATATATCAGGGAGATGGCGGATGAGCCTTCAGGGATAAAACCCATCCGCCTGTGAGTATAGCGCACGATAATACGCACGCAGCAGAAAATAGAAGTAGGCATATTAAAACGGCGATATGACAAACAGCGCTCCCCGAAATCGGGCAGCGCTGCCATCTGAAATATTATACTCTGAACATAAGATCGCCGTATGTGGGGAAGGGCCAGATGCTTTCGGGAGTGATAGTCTCAAGCTCGTCAGCCACAGCTCTCAGGCTCTGCATTGCTGCAAATACAGTATTTCTGTAATATTTTGCGGTTGCCTCTGCATCGCCTGCGTCACCTGCGCCGATAAGCTTTGTATCAAGCTCGTCAATAGCATCGGAAATGCCTGCATTAAGAGCGGAAACCTTGTCGGCAAGCTTCTTCTCAAGGTCAGAGGATACGCCTGCTGACTTCTTGGAATTTACGCTGTCTGAAAGCTTCTTTGCAAATTCCATACCTGCGGGCAAAATCTGCTTCTTTGCCATATCAAGCATTGTAAGAGCCTCGATGTTGATGATCTTGGAGTAATTCTCAAGAATGATCTCGGTTCTGGACTCAAGCTCAGTCTTTGTGTATACCTTGAACATCTCGAACATCTTGACGTTCTTCTCATCGGTATAGTGAGGAACTGCATCAACAGTGGAAATATAGTTGGGAAGTCCTCTTCTTGCTGCTTCCTCAACCCAGCTTGCGTCATAGCCGTTGCCGTTGAAGATAACTCTCTTGTGCTTCTTAACGGTCTCAACAAGGAGCTTGTTAAGCTCGGAAGAGAAGTCCTCAGCATTCTCGAGTCTGTCTGCAAATTCCTTCAGGGAGTTTGCAACGATGGTATTGAGAATGCAGTTTGTGCAGGCAATAGTCTCGGAGGAACCGAGGCTTCTGAATTCAAACTTATTTCCTGTAAACGCAAAGGGAGATGTTCTGTTGCGGTCTGTGGTATCCTTGGGGAAATTGGGAAGAGCCTCAACGCCGATAACAAATTCCTCATTTGCATCAGTCTTGATCATTTCACCGGACTCGAGAGCGTCAAGTATCTGCTGAAGCTCGGAGCCTACAAAGATTGACATGATCGCAGGAGGAGCCTCGTTTGCACCCAGACGGTGATCGTTGCCTGCAGAGGCAACGGAAAGTCTCAGAAGGTCTGCATTTTCATCAACAGCCTTGATAATAGCTGCAAGGAATGTAAGGAACTGGATATTATCCTTAGGATTCTTACCGGGATCGAGAAGATTCTGACCGTCATTTGAGGAAATAGACCAGTTATTGTGCTTACCTGAACCGTTAACGCCTGCAAAGGGCTTCTCATGGAGGAGGCAGACAAGTCCATGCTTTAATGCGACCTTCTTCATGATCTCCATTGTAAGAGCGTTCTGATCGGCTGCAACGTTGGATGTTGTGAAGATGGGAGCCATTTCGTGCTGAGCGGGAGCAACCTCGTTATGCTCAGTCTTGGAATAGATACCGAGCTTCCACAGCTCCTCGTCAAGCTCGGTCATATAATCGTGAACTCTTGTCTTGATATTGCCGAAGTAATGATCCTCAAGCTCCTGACCCTTGGGAGCCTTTGCACCGAAAAGGGTTCTGCCTGTATAAATAAGGTCTTTACGCTGATCGTAAAGCTTCTTGTCAACAAGGAAATATTCCTGCTCGGGTCCGACAGTGGTGGTAACTCTTGTTGCCTTGGAACCGAAAAGCTTCAGCACTCTTACAGCCTGCTCGGAAATAACCTCCATTGAACGGAGAAGAGGTGTTTTCTTATCACGTGTTTCACCTGTGTAGGAGCAGAATGCGGTAGGTATGTAAAGAGTCTTATCCTTAATAAATGCAGGAGATGTAGGGTCCCACGCAGTATAGCCTCTTGCCTCAAAGGTAGCTCTCAGACCGCCTGAGGGGAAGGAAGAAGCATCGGGCTCGCCCTTGATAAGCTCCTTGCCGGAAAATTCCATTATTACCTTGCCGTCATCTGTGGGGGAGATAAAGGAATCGTGCTTCTCGGCGGACAGACCGGTCATGGGGTGAAACCAGTGGGTATAGTGGGTAACGCCCTTTT
>JAGBFZ010000288.1 GCA_018110855.1 Oscillospiraceae bacterium | reverse complement strand
GGGCAGGTGCGAATATTCCTGCTACGGAGACGGTTCTGCGGAATTTACAAACAGCGGTGCAGACTATACACCGAGCGTTCCCGAGGAAGCTCCTGTCCCTGAGGAAACAGAGCCTATGACATCAGCCGATGTAGCTGTTGTCCCCGGCTTTGATGATCCATATAATTTGCTGGGACTCACAGAATAAAACAAGACGGGAAGATCGCTTAAAAAAGCATTCTTCCCGCCCAAAGATTTTTTCGCCTGAGCTTTAGTGTCCTCTTGCTTCCGCTCCCGCAGGCTCTCTGAAAAGCAGTGTAATGCACCATACCGCCGACAGAGCGACTAAGATATACACAACTCTGCTCAGAAGTGCGCCTGTTCCGCCGAAAAGCCATGCAACAAGGTCAAAGCTGAATATTCCCACAAGACCCCAGTTGAGTCCGCCGATGATCAGCAGGATCAGAGCTATCTTGTCAAACATATTTTAGACCTTCCTTTATATAATATGATGGAACGCCGACAGACCTTGTCAAACCTTGAAAATGCCCGTCGGCGTCCCTGTGATATCCGCAGAGAATGTACAATACCTTTCTGCGGAAAATTGCAAACCCGAGGAATTTCCTCGATTTTATTATCTGATAATTGGATAATGATTATACGTTCCATATTTTGCATGAAAATAAATTTTAAAATTCGGCAAAATTTACAAATCTGGGATTTTTGACAGAAAATACAAGATTTTTACTAAAGTTTTACCATTGCTTTGCCGATGTATTATATAAGGTATCCCATTGGATAGGAGGAACGTCAATTTGAAGGCAGAAACAGAAAATAATTTTTTCTCAAAAATATTTGATGACGGAACTACTGTCACAAACAGGATAAAGTACACCATTCTGCAGTGGAGTGCCGCTGTGGTTCATTTCCTGCTTATATTTATTTTCGCCTCGGTGGGCGTTTACAGCATGGTGGTGTTCAATATAGGCAGTACCATATGTTACATCCTCTGCGGACTGCTTGTAAAGCGGGAGCGGTATATCCTGTTTTATTACATCGCTTTTGTGGAGATATGCCTTCATTCATACGTTGCTACTATTCTTGTAGGCTGGGGTCCGGGATTCCCTTTGTACATCATCGGCATCATGCCTGTAATATTTTATATGCATTTTTCGCTGGACGAAAGCGCAGGACTGCATGAATCCTTGCTTATCGGACTTTGCTGTATGATGACCTTCATTATTTGCAAGGTCATCTCCTTCAGAGTAGAACCGATATACATAATTTCAGAAAAGGCTGCCATGTATATCTATATTTTCAATTCCATATGTGCCTTCGGACTGCTTCTGTTTTTCTCACTGTTTTTCCTGCGTGAGATACAGGTTTCCAAATCAGTCCTCGAGGAACGGAATGCACAGCTTGACAAGATCGCAGGAATAGATGCGCTCACAGGGCTTTACAACCGCAGAAGCATGGATAAGCTGCTGAATAATGCTGCCGCTTCGGGCAGGACATTTTCTGTTATCATCTGTGATATTGACGATTTCAAGAAAATAAACGACACCTACGGACATAACAGCGGAGACGAGGTCCTTAGAAAGCTGTCCGAGGCTATTATTTCCATTCTGAGAGAAAATGATTCTGTATGCCGATGGGGCGGTGAGGAGATACTTATCCTTGCGGCAGGAACTCCTCTCAGCGGAGCTGCACTTGTAGCCGAGCGTATCAGGTCGCAGATTGAGGGGCTTGAGATACTGAGTGAGGAGAATATCATAAAATGCACCGTTACTGCGGGTGCGGCAGAAAGCACCGAGGCAGGAAGCGTTGAGGAGATCATCGGTCTTGCGGACGACCGCCTTTACAGCGGCAAAAAATCCGGCAAGAACAAGGTCGTCTTCGAATAGCACATATATAATTTTAACGGCGTTCACCTTTCGGGGCGAACGCCGTTATTTTTACCATTTTGATATTTCGTGTGGACAGTGCATATCCTTTTTTGCAGCCCGAAGCTCAACAAAGCAGCCGCATTTTCCGCAGGTGCCTGCCCCGAGAGAGGAGCATTCGCCGCACAGCTCAAGACGGCGGCGGTATTCCTTTTCCTCAGTTCGCTTTTCATCGGGAAGAGCGGCTATCAGGTCGGAAATTTCCCTGTAGATCCCATTGGGGTCAAGCTCAGCGAAAAAGCATCTTTTGCATAAATGCTTCATCATCTTACGGTAACGGTCACTACCGAGCAGGGAGGAAGCTCTGCGGAGAGAACACCGTTTTCAAGCTTGACTGCATAATCAGCAGGAGATACACGTTCGGGAGCGTCAAAATCGTTGCAGGTATGTACTTCTCCGGTAAGGATACGAGCAGAAGCCTCGGAGCATTCAAAGCCTCTGATATCGCAGGATATCTCTGCGCCTTCCTCGATGGAACAGTTTGCTAAGGTTATCGTCATAACGCCGTCCTTGACGGAAGCAGAGCTTGAGAGAAGAGGAATAATGTCCTTTTCGCCTGCCTGCTCATTGGTACTGAAGCAGTAAACAAGTTCGCCGTCCTGATGCTCCTTGAAAAGGTCGAAAACATGATATGTGGGGGTCTTGACAAGCTTTTCGCCCTCGGTGAGGATAAGGGACTGAAGTACATTGACAGCCTGTGCAAGATTCGCCATAACAACTCTCTTACTGTGCCTGTTGAATATGTTCAGATTGCAGGCGGCAACAATAGCGTCACGCATGGTATTCTGCTGATAGAGGAAGCCGGGGTTGGTGCCTTCCTCAACATCATACCAGCAGCCCCATTCGTCAACAATAAGACCGATCTCGTTCTTAGGATCATAGCGGTTCATAATTTCGCTGTGACGGGTGAGAAGCTCGTCCATATAAAGGGTCTTGGCAATTGTGCTGTAATAAAGATCACTGTCAAATTCCCTTGCACTACCCTTTTTCTCCCAGACACCTGTGGGAACGGTGTAGTAATGGAGAGATATGCCCTTTGTATGGCTGCTGTTCAGGTTCTTCATTATGATCTCGGTCCAGTTGTAATCGCCGCCGCTTGGACCGCAGGCGATCTTATAAAGCTCGTTGCCCGAATAATTCTTGCAGAAGCTCTGATAACGGCGGTATTCGTCCACATAATATTCGGGGCGCATATTTCCGCCGCAGCCCCAGTTTTCATTGCCGATACCGAGGTATTTCATTTTCCATGGCTTTTCTCTGCCGTTTTTCTTTCTAAGCTCCGACATGGGAGAGCCGCCTTCGAGAGTCATGTACTCCACCCATTCGGAAAGCTCCTGAATAGTTCCGCTGCCAAGATTTCCCGCAATATAAGGCTCGCAGCCTACCAGCTCGCAGAGACGCATAAACTCATGAGTGCCGAAGGAGTTGTCCTCGGAAACGCCGCCCCAGTTGGTGTTGATGATTTTCTTGCGGCTATCCTTTTCGCCGATACCGTCCTTCCAGTGATATTCGTCGGCAAAGCAGCCGCCGGGCCAGCGGAGAACGGGGAGCTTGATGTTTTTGAACGCTTCGATAATGTCTGTTCTTATTCCCTCAATGTTCGGGATAGTAGAATCCTCTCCCACATAAATGCCGTTGTAAATGCATCTGCCAAGATGCTCGGAAAAATGTCCGTATATCTCGGGACTTATGTGTGAAATTCTGTCCTGTGCGTTGATGAGCATTGAAATTTTTTTCATAGTGTTTGTTCCTTTCATAAATTGATTTAAATTCGGAAAATCATCTGATTTTATTATCCCATCTTGACAAACTTTTTGCAATGACGTATTATATTATTATACTGACAAATCCTACGATTATTGGGGAGATCATGCCATGATTTTTCACGCAATGGGACTGAGCTACAGCCATGATAAGGAGTTTTCCATCGACCGCCCGAACGGATCGGGGGACGAGCTTCTGCTTATTTTTATTACAGAAGCGATGGTATCACTTGAGGAAGGCGATGTTATCGCTCCGCCACGCAGTGCGATACTGTATAAAAAAGGTGTTCCCCAGCGATATAAAGCCTGCGGCGACAAGTATTCAAATCATTTTCTGCATATGGACTGCACAGGAGAGGATGAGTTTTTTTCCTCTGTTGGTTTCCCGTTTAACAAGGTGATACCTCTGTGGGACTGCAGCGAGGCAGAGGAGCTTATGCGTATGATAAGCAGGGAGGAAATGTCAGCTTCGCCCTTCAAGGACAGGTATATGGATATGCTGATAAAATTGCTGATTCTAAAAATTGCCGAATGCTCGGAAAAGAAAAACACCGCACAGGTGAGGAGCATTCACAGCTCCGCTCTCGGAGCTCTCAGAGCTGAGCTTTACAGCAATGCGGGCAGCTTCGGGTCGGTATCCGATCTTGCAAGGTCTGTAAATCTCAGCCCATCGCATTTTCAGCAGCTGTACAGGGAGCAGTTCGGGGTGAGCTGCTATGAAGATCTGCTGTCGGCAAGGATGAAGGCGGCAGAATACTATCTGAAAAACACCGCTCTTACCGTCAAAGAAATTGCTGCTCTCTGCGGCTATGAAAACGATGTTTGCTTTATGCGGCTTTTCAGGCGGAAAATCGGCATGACTCCGAGCGAGTATCGAAAATACATGAACTCAGCCGGAAATTAGGAATAAATTCTGTGCAAAAGGTAAAAATAACTGCAAAGCTATTGTAATTCACACTGAATAGGTATATAATAAAATTATGGCAGATAATGATGTTGAACGTTTTTATCTGTGTAAATCATACTAATCCGAAAGGAATTATAATAAATACCCCGAAAGGTCGAGCAGAAATGGAAAAACGATTTATTTACGCCGATAATTCGGCAACGACACAGGTCTCCGAAAGCGTTTTAAAGGAAATGATGCCCTATTTCACCACGGAATACGGCAATCCCTCAAGCATATACAGACTTGGCAGAAACGCAGGACGTGCCATTGAGACCGCAAGAGAGCGCATTGCGGCAGTGTTCGGCTGTCAGCCCTCCGAAATATATTTCACAGGCGGCGGCTCCGAGTCGGATAACTGGGCTATAAGAGGCGCTGCGGAAAAAATGGCTCAGAAGGGCAAGAAGCATATCATCACCACTGCTTTCGAGCATCATGCCGTACTCCATACCTGTCAGCTCCTTGAAAAGCAGGGCTTTGAGGTAACATATCTCCCCGTAGGCGAAAAGGGCGTTATCACCCCCGAGCAGGTGGAAAACGCCATCAGGGAGGACACCGCTCTTGTTACGATAATGTATGCAAATAACGAGATAGGCACTATCATGCCTATCCCCGAAATTGCCGAAGTGTGCCATGCAAAGGGAGTTCTTTTCCACACAGACGCAGTTCAGGCTGTTGGAAATGTCCCCATAAATGTGGCAGAGCAGGGCATTGACATGATGAGTATGTCGGGTCATAAGATACACGCACAGAAGGGAATCGGATTTCTCTATGTGAAAAAGGGAATGG
>JAGBFZ010000287.1 GCA_018110855.1 Oscillospiraceae bacterium | reverse complement strand
GCCGACAGGGGAATGATGCTTCGCTGCATAAGAACAGGTCTGCCAATAGCTGTTCAGAACGGACTTATTTCCGTATCAATGACCGCTCTGCAAAGAGTTACAAACGGCTTCGGAGAAAACGTTATGGCGGCATATACAGTTTCCATGAGGATAGAACAGTTTGTTCAGCAGCCCTTTTCGTCGTTGAATGCCGCAGTTTCCACATTCACGGGACAGAACATCGGCGCAGGCAAAAGCGAACGTGCAGTCAAAGGGCTGCGCTCTGCATTGAAAATTTCAACGGTATTCGTCTTTGCAGTCTTAATTCTGTTTGTAATGTTCGGACGGCAGCTGACAGCCTGCTTCGTATCGGGCGAAAATGTTATCTATATTGCTTCACGGGCTATCGTTATGACAGGCTGTTTTTACTGGGCTCTGGGAATTATCCATACGGTCAGAGGCTTTCTGAACGGTGCGGGCGATACCGGCTATGCCCTTGTGAACGGTGCTGCCGAGGTCATCTGCCGCATAGGTCTGTCTCTGCTGCTTACCCCTGTTTCTTTCATAGGATATTGGGGAATATGGCTCACTACATGCTGTACATGGTTTATAACGGCGGCGGTAAGTGTTATCCGTTACAAGAGCGGCAGATGGAAGGATAAGGCTGTTTTAAAATAGATATAGCTCATGATCTTACATCTCATTTTTTTGAAAATACTGTTTCTATTTAATTGAAGATTACCGGGGTGTTTTGATGCACCCCAATTTTTTGATAGGAGCGTTTTAAACTGCTTTGTCTGCTTATGATGAATATATACTTTTCGATGCTGCAAACGTAACAAAGCTCTGCCCACAAAACCGCATATATCAAAGCTTTTGCGGGCATTTCTCTGACGTTTGCTATTGCGGAAAGTAAGAACCTGTCTTCACAAGCATATGCGCACGTCTTTTCGGCAAATTTTGCCTAAGACTGCGTTAAAAATCCGCACACATTTCTTATGAAGACAGGTTCTATAATTCGGCAGCTTGTAACTATGTTTGAAATGTGTTTTTTCATAAAGCTTTTTATTCCCAAACAAAGTTATCTCCGTACATTTTATTTTTTGGCGTAAGTATAATGCGTATGCTCCTGCAACAAGAATAATAAAAACAGTTTCCTTCTGAGTATTATTTTGTTATAATAATTCACTCGGTGCAGTTCACATAATACTGAGCCTGCGCCGAAAACATTTCCGCATAGATGCCGCCCGGCTTATCGGCAAGCTCATCGTGAGTGCCGTATTCCTTGATGGTATCATCTGCAAAAACCGCAATTCTGTCACAGAATTTGCAGCTTGATAATCTATGGGAAATATATATAGCTGTTTTACCGCCTACAAGTGAGTTGAACTGACGATAAATTTCATACTCCGCAACGGGGTCAAGTGCGGCGGTAGGCTCGTCGAGAATTACAACGGGCGCATTTCTGTACAGCGCGCGGCTGATCGCAGTCTTTTGCTGCTGACCGCCAGAAAGCTCCGTTCCCTTTTCATCAAAGGACTTGAAAAGCGTTGTGTTAAGCCCATGCTCCAGCTTATGTGCGTCATCGTAAAATCCCGACTGCTTCAGAACCTCCTCTATCCGTTCATCATCGGGAGTATCTGCCAAGGCGATATTTTCACGCAGGCTGAATGCAAAAAGCTGAAAATCCTGAAATACAACGGCAAAAAGCCTGCGGTATTCCTCCTCGGAATATTCCTTGATGTTCACTCCGTCAACAAGTATCTCGCCCTCAGTCACGTCATACAGACGGCACAAAAGCTTGATAAATGTAGTTTTTCCTGCGCCGTTTAGTCCCACAACGGAAAGATGCTCTCCCGAACGTATGGTTATATTCACATCACGCAGTACATAATTATCCGAACGGGGATATTTAAAGCTGACGTGGGAAAATTCGATAGTATGCTCTCCATCTTTGACGGGTTTATTTCCCTTGACCATTGCGGCAGGATATGCGGTAAATTCAAGATAGCGGTGAGCATAGCTGCAGCGCTTGTGAAGCTCCTGCACCGAAGTTACGATGTGATACAGGCTCCAGTAAAGGTTTGAGGCACTGTTTATGCACATCTGGAAATCGCCAATGGTGATAGCCTTTGTAACCGCAAGAAAACCTATGTAAAAGTAGCTCATACCGTCACGGAGTGCATTTATAGTATTTATCAACATATTATTCGGGCGCATTTCACGCTGCTGTCCTTTCCAGACAGCTACCTGCTGTTCGCTTATTGTGTCCGCTTTTTCGCACATCATATCGGCACTGTTATAAAGACGAATATCCTTGCCATAGCGGAAATCCGACAGCTGATAGAAAACATATCCCCATACCCTGTTCATTTTTGAAAGCTGCATAAAACCTTCTGCTTCGATCTTGTTATTCTTTGCATTGAATATTGTGATAAGCACAAGTGATATAAGCTGCACGGGGATAAGCCACGGGCAGGTAATGATTATGAGGAATGACACGCTCAAAAGAATCGCAGCATTTGATATAACGGTATATAGCTGTGTAAGAATTCCGATAGCTCCGCCGCTGTACCAGCTCATTCCGTCCTTTGCCTTTGAAAGCTTGTCAAGGGCTTCGGGGTCTTCGGTATGCTCAAAATCCATTGCCATGGTATGACGTGAAAGCTCTGTTTCAAAATATTGGTTGAACCATTCACTGCGGACAGACATAAGCTGTGCTTCAAGGTTTAACAGAAGGTTTGTAGAAAGGGCTATTCCTACGATGAGAGCTGCATATATGATAATTCTTGAAAGATGATTTTCCAAAGGCTCGCCGCCAATTATAAGGACAAGCTCATCAATAAGAAATTTTGGAAGGATTATGGCTGACATTTTGGCTGCAAAGTCTGTTACAAAGGCAAGCAGGTATAAAAAGAATACGGAGGGCTTTTCCCTTCTTACGGTTTTCAGCATAAATTTTAAGGTTTCGCCGACCGTATTTTCTTTCGCTTTACGCATTTGCCGCCACCTCGCTTTCGGGATCATCAACATAATACTGTGCTTGGATACGGAACATCTCCGCATAATCGCCGTTCTTTTTCAGCAAGCTTTCGTGTGTGCCGTATTCGACCATTTCGCCGTTTTTGAACATTGCCACATTGGTGCAAAATTGTGTGGAGCTTAATCTGTGGCTGATATACACAGCCGTTTTTCCGCCGATAAGCTTGTCAAAATCATTGTAAAGCCTGCTCTCTGCAAGAGCGTCAAGTGCTGCCGTAGGCTCGTCAAGAACGACTACGGGAGCGTCCTTATACAGGGCACGGGCAAGGGCAAGCTTCTGTTTTTCACCCCCCGACAGATCAACGCCGTCATCGTGGATGATTTTCAGTATCTCGGTTGAAATACCGTTTGGCAGCTCTTTCAGCTTATTACCGAAGCCTGAATCAATAAGGCATTTTTCCGCCTTTGCCTTGTCCGTTTCTTCGGGAGTGTTCATGGAAACATTCTCCCCGAGGGGAAATGCAAACAGCTCCACATCCTGAAAAACGGGTGCAAATACGCTGTAATAGCTGTGCTTGCTGTACTCGTTTATGTTCCTGCCGTTGAGCAGAATTTCACCCTCGGTCGGCTCATATAGACGGAGCAATAGTTTAATAAATGTGGATTTTCCTGCGCCGTTAAGTCCCACTACCGCAAGGCGTTCCCCTGCCTTCAATGTAATGGACAGATCTTTCAGCGCATATTTTTCCGCCTTGGGATATTTAAAGGAAACATTTCTGAATTCAAACTCATAGCTGTCAAAATGCGGTACTGCTTCGCCATTATCGGTATTGTCATTATCAAACTCCATAAAGCTGCGGAAATCATCAACCTGACGGCTGCAATCGAGCAGGCTTGTAATGCCTTGAAGCAGGTTGTTGATATAGTTGTAAAATGCCATTGATGAGCCGAGATAAAGGCTGAAATTTCCTATGGTGACTTCTCCCCGCACCGCCTGATATATGAGCCAGCCATACACCGCCGCCTGCGACAGGGCAAACAGTATATTGCTTATCCATGATGTGATGAGCCATGCTTTCGCATTGTTTTTCTGCGCTTCGATACGCTCCTCTTTGAGCTTCTTTATCTTGTCCGTCATCCATTCCTGCAGACCGAACATACGGATATCCTTTGCGGTGTCAAAGCTTGTGGTTACATTCCGAAGATAGTTATCCTTGCGCCACCACGGTGCAAGCGGGTCCCATACACGCTTTTTTACGGTTTTGTTTGTATGGTTATTAAGCAGGAAATTTATGATACAGATAAT
>JAGBFZ010000286.1 GCA_018110855.1 Oscillospiraceae bacterium | reverse complement strand
GTTCTATATTCCCGATGTGAAGCTGCTCACCGTAGATGACAATGCCATGAACAGAGAGCTTTTCAAGGGGCTTCTCAAAGGCTCGGGAGCGGAGATAGACGCTGCTTCGGGCGGCAGGGAGTCTATCTCTATGCTTGAAAAGAAGCAGTATGACATCATTTTCATGGATCACATGATGCCCGAAATGGACGGTATCGAAGCCCAGCGTATTATCAGGGACAGAGGTCTCTGCGGCAGCGCTCCCATTATCGTTCTTACCGCAAACACTGTGGCGGGGGCAAGGGAAATGTATCTCTCAGAGGGCTTTGACGATTATATTGCAAAGCCCGTTACGGGAAGAATGCTTTACGGCATGATAAAAAAATATCTTTCTCCGGAAAAGATTAAGCCCTTCCCCGCTCCGCCTCCTCCCCCCGAGCCGAAAAAGACCGTCCGCAGAAAGCTCACGGTCATGGAAAGACTGGGACAATTCTTGGATACTGCTACGGGTATGAACTATTGCTGCGAAGATGAAGAGTTTTACACATCAATGCTTCAGACCTATCTTGAAAATTCCCGTTTTGAGGAAATGCAGCGTTTCTTCGATGAAAAGGATTATGAAAATTACCGTATCACCGTTCATTCCATTAAAAGCACATCTCTTACCATCGGAGCGGGAGAGCTTTCCGAGGAAGCAAAGAAGCTGGAAATGGCACAGAAGTCGGGAGATATCGGCTATATCCTTGAAAATCATGATCGTGTGCGTGAGCAGTACGGCGATACTCTTAAAAGGATAAAGGCTGTCCTTGATGATCCCGAGGATATTCTCGGCGGCGAAGCTGAGGACGACAGGAATCCCTCTATTCTCATTGTAGATGACGATCACTCCTGTCTCGCTATTGCCAAGCACACTCTTGAAACGGATTTCGATGTTATCGCGGCGGATTCGGGTGAGGCGGCTCTGAAAATAATCGACAAGGAGCTTCCCGATCTTGTTATCCTTGACGTTTATATGCCCGAGATGGACGGCTTCCAGCTTCTTAAAAAGATAAGAGAGATCGGCGATATCCCTGTGGTATTCCTTACCGCCGATTCCGACAAGGCTCTTGAGGAGCGGTGCTTCAAGGAGGGTGCAATGGATTTCATCACAAAGCCCATTACCGCTACTATCCTCAGAAACAGACTGAACAGAGTTATTCAGCTCGACAGTCTGAAGGCGCAGAGATAAGGTCATTTCATACTAAGAACCAATTAAAAACTGTACAAAAAATCGAGCATAATCTTGCATATATGGATTATGCGAAGATTTTTGTCTACAGTTTTATTGGTTATTAGTATCATTGCTGCTGTACCGAAAATACGGTGCAGCAGCTTTTTCTGTTTTTTTGTGTGCAAAAAAGTTTGAAAAAAGGCTTGACAAACGGGATATAATGTGATATTATATTAATACCTCTTAATTGGGGTTTATTTTTTGCGCATTTTTATGCGGTGCATAGGTGTGCAGACGCCCCGTATATGCGGCGGACAGGCTTTATTATAAACTGTCATATCCGCAGAGAGGGAGGCAATGATAACACCCGAAAGGCTGTTATCTAAACAACGAAAGCTGCATTGCAGCATTAACAGGAGGTGCCGATATGAGAGTAAAGGTAACATTGGCTTGCACAGAGTGCAAACAGCGCAACTACAACACTAAGAAAAACAAGAAGAACGATCCCGACAGACTTGAGATGAACAAATACTGCAAGTTCTGCAGGAAGCACACTCTCCACAGAGAGACTAAGTAAGGCGGAGGAACAGCTATGGCAGATAAAAAATCCGCATCAAAAGCAGAATCCAAGACTGCCAAGAAAACTCAGGCTAAAAAGCCCAACAGGGTCGTTAAATACTTCAAGGACCTGAAAAGTGAGTTCAAAAAGGTTGTATGGCCGTCTAAAAAGGCTGTCATCAACAACACAGGAGCTGTTCTTGCGACTATGGTCGTAAGCGGAACTGCGATAGTTCTTCTCGACGCAGGCTTCGCAGCTCTCCTTAAAGGACTTCTTTCTATGGCAGGCTGAGACGATTTGAGAAATTTTTTCTCTTCGTCAAAGGCAAAAAGGTTTTCACCATTAAAATAAACGGAGGTTAAGCTCATGTCAGAAGCAGCAAGATGGTACGTTATTCACACCTATTCCGGATATGAAAACAAGGTTGCTCAGACTATCCTCAAGGTTGTTGAAAACCGCAAGCTTCACGATCTCATTCAGGAAGTCAAGGTCCCTACCGAAAAGGCTATGGAGAAGAATGACAAGGATGTGCTTCGTGAGGTCGAGAGAAAGGTTTTCCCCGGTTATGTTCTGGTGAAAATGATACTGACCGACGACAGCTGGTACGTTGTCCGCAATACAAGAGGCGTTACGGGATTTGTTGGTCCCGGAAGCGAGCCTGTTCCTCTCACTGAGAAGGAGGTCGCTGCGCTGGGCGTTGAGCGGGGCGTTAAGGCAGCCGAAGCTGATTTCAAGATCGGAGACAGAGTTCAGATCACAGCCGGTCCTATGGAGGGCTTCACCGGAGAGGTGAAGGATATCAACACCGAGGACGGCACTGCTGACGTTTCCGTTTCTATGTTCGGCCGTGAGACCCTTGCTACTCTGAATATCAGTCAGGTAAAGGCTGCGGACGAATATTGATCCCGAATTTAAACATCTCTGCACATTTATTATGCAGTAATACGATTTCATGGAGGTGTGCGTTATGGCACAGAAAGTTGTTGGCTTAATTAAGCTTCAGATCGCAGCAGGTAAGGCTACTCCTGCTCCCCCGGTTGGTCCTGCACTGGGTCAGCACGGCGTTAATATCATGGCATTCACCAAGGAATTCAACGAGAGAACCAAGAACGATATCGGTCTCATTATCCCTGTTGTTATCACAGTTTATGCAGACCGTTCCTTCTCATTCATCACCAAGACCCCCCCTGCAGCCGTTCTTATCAAGAAGGCTATCAATCTGCAGAGCGGTTCAGGCGTTCCCAACAAGACTAAGGTCGGCAAGATCACTAAGGATCAGATCAGAAAGATCGCCGAGACAAAGATGCCCGATCTCAATGCTGCAAGCGTTGAGTCCGCTATGAGCATGATCGCAGGTACAGCTCGCTCTATGGGCGTAGAGGTCGTTGACTGATTGAATCACGCATAAGTGGGAGGATCTAATACTTCCGCAGCTCCCCATATCGAATTATGCAGGGAGTAATTACCACTATTAGGAGGATAATTATAATGAAACACGGTAAGAAATATATCGAAAGCGCAAAGCTTGTTGACAGCACCAAGCTTTACGATACAATTGAAGCTCTCGACCTTGCCTGCAAGACTGCTAAGGCTAAGTTCGATGAGACTGTTGAGGTTCACGTTCGTCTCGGCGTTGACTCCCGTCATGCCGATCAGCAGGTTAGAGGCGCTGTTGTTCTTCCCAACGGTACAGGTAAGAACGTTCGCGTTTGCGTATTCTGCAAGGAGGACAAGATGGAGGCTGCCAAGGCAGCAGGCGCTGAGTTTGTAGGCGCTCAGGACCTCGTTGACAAGATCCTCAAGGAAAACTGGATGGATTTTGATGTTGTTATCGCTTCTCCCGACATGATGGGTCTCGTTGGCCGTCTCGGTAAGGTTCTCGGTCCTCGCGGACTTATGCCCAACCCCAAGGCAGGCACTGTTGCTCCCGATGTTGCAAAGGCTGTTGCTGAGGCTAAGGCAGGTAAGATCGAGTACCGTCTCGACAAGACCAACATCATTCACTGCCCCATCGGCAAGGTTTCCTTCGGCGCTGAGAAGCTGGGCGAGAACTTTGAGACTCTCCTCGAGGCTATCGTTAAGGCTAAGCCCGCTGCTGCTAAGGGTACTTACATCAAGTCCTGCACAGTAGCTTCCACTATGGGCGTTGGTATCCCCGTTTCTACTACTAAGTACGGTGTTTGATCCCAATTGATATGATTTTTCAAATCCCGCTGCACGTTTTGTGCGGCGGGATTTTTGTTATTGACTTTTTTAGCTGTTTTCGATATAATTTATTTAAACCTTGAGCATGAAGGGGGTATATCTATGAACAATATCAAAGTCGCAAAGGAAACTATACGGATAACCGCCGAGGGGAAATATACCCTTTCGGGGAATACGGTCGATTTGCCGCAGAAGGATTATAAAGAGGTCATCGTTTATTCCCCCGAGGCGGGTGCGGCGCTGCCCGATATAAAGAAAGACGGCGAATTATGTCGGATAACCGTTATAAATGCGGATTCCTTTCAGGCGGCAAGGGGATTTGATGACCCCTTCGTTATGAATTTTGCCAATGCCCATTGCCCCGGCGGCGGATTTATGCTGGGGGCAAATGCTCAGGAGGAAGCCCTTTGCAGGTGCAGCACATTATATGCCTCTATCAGCTCGGAAAAGGCGGCGGAAATGTACAGATACAACAATTCTCATATCAGCATGACAGAATCCGACTATATGCTCCTTTCACCCAATGTGTGCGTTTTCAGAAACGAGAAATGCGAGCTGCTTGAGATGCCTTTCTCTGCGGCGGTAATTACCATTCCGGCTCCCAACAGATACGGCGCAGCTATGCTTGCTTCGGGTAAGCTCATTGCCGAGACCATGACCCGCAGGATGCGCATTATGCTGAAGATCGCTGCGAAAAACGGGTATAAAAATCTCATTCTCGGAGCATGGGGCTGCGGCGCATTCGGAAACGATCCTTCCGATGTTGCGGGACATTTCAGGACGGTGCTTATTGACGAGGGCTATGGATATGGCTTTGACAACGTCTGCTTTGCGGTTTACGGCAGAGAGGACGGCAGGAATATAAGTGCTTTCAGAAGAATTTTTAAGGACAGCTTATGATGAAGTGAGAAATTTACAATTTATCCATTGACATATCAAAACATTTGTGCTATAATTATAACAATAAATATTGCCGCTGCGAAAATATCACAGCGGCAATACCATTCATAAAAAGTCGGGGCGACAGGACTTGAACCTGCGGCATCTTGCTCCCAAAGCAAGCACTCTACCAAACTGAGTTACGCCCCGATAAAAAACCTTATATATCATACCATATTTAATTGCCAATGTCAAGAGAAACGAAAAACAATTTTGGATTTTTCGTCAGATTTGCCGTTTTGGATAACAGTGCTTCAAGGATATGTTGTAAAATCGACAAATATTTTAGTATGTTTTAACAAAACTCTCGAAAATTTATTGCTTTTTTTACCCGAATTTGGTATAATAATATCATGCATATTTATCTGTAAATGTAACTTGCGGTATTAAAAGGAGCGCAGAGCACAGCTTATGAAAATAAAGTTTTTCAGCAAGATGATAAATGAACAGCTGGGGTTTCTGCTTCCGAAAATACTGCTTGCGGATTTGCTTTTATTTATCGCAGCGCTGCCCTTTTACGGGCTGACCGTATCCGTTCCCGCAGGACTTCTGCTCGGAACTGCCGCTTCACTTGCCAATTTCATTCTTATCGGCTACAGCGCCGAAAGAGCTGTTGAAAAAGGCTCTGCCAAGGCGGCTAAAAGGTATATGTTCAGCTTCTATCTTATCCGTCTCGCTATTATGGGAGCAGCTATCTATGCGGGATTTGTATGTGAATTTCCGGATCCCGTATGCGTTTTTATCCCCCTGCTGTACCCAAAGCTGTTTTATTCGGGCAGTGCGGTCATCAGCGAGATCAAAAACAAGAAAGGAGGCTAATGCAATATGGAAACCGCTCAGGCAGCATTTTTCGACACCGAGCTTCATGTTGATGTCCTCGGTCCCAGAAAAATGATCACTGTTATGAACGGCTCGGAGGAGCTATTTGCCATCTCCGAAACTGTCGTTACAGGCTGGCTGCTTATCATTCTTCTGTTTATTCTCATCAAATGGCTCACAAGCGATCTGAAGGTCGTTCCCACGTCAAAGAAGCAGGTTCTTGCGGAATGGTTCGTTACCTTCTTCAATAACCTTGTGAAGGAAAATATGGGCGCGAAAATGACTCACCTTACCCCTTATATCGCTACCATCTTCACCTTTGCCCTCACAGGCTCGCTTATCAGCGTTTTCGGCTTCAGAAGCATGACGGTGGATATCAACTGCACGGGTACTTGGGCTGCATTAACGCTGATACTCATCACGTTCTACAAGATCAAGTCCAATGGCTTGGGTGGATATCTCAAGGGCTTTGCCGAGCCTGTTGCCGTTATCACACCCATTAACATACTGAGTGAAGTGGCTACTCCCGTGGCTATGGCGCTTCGTATGTTCGGCAACATCTCCAGCGGCATGATAATCAGCTCGATAATCTACGCTTTTCTTACCGTCCTGAGCAACGTGGTTTACAATGCGCTGGCTCTGAATATAAGCGCGCTCAACTATTTCCACGTCTTTCAGGTGGGAATACCCGCCGTGCTGTCGATCTATTTCGACTTCTTCTCGGGCGTTATCCAGTCCTATGTATTCATAATGCTCACCATGGCTTATGTGGGAGACGCCGCAGGAAAAGAGGATTGATTACATTTGGTAATCTTCTTTGATATTATACTAATAGTATAATAAGACAAGCTGTTTTTTTAGTTTCAAAAATAATTTTTGGAGGTATTTTTTATGAATATGACAGACGCACAGGCATTGCTTCTGGCTAAGGCTCTCGTTCTTATGGGTCAGGGCATCGGCGCAGGTCTCGCTCTTATCGCAGGTATCGGCCCCGGTATCGGTGAGGGCTATGCTGTCGGCAAGGCTATCGAAACCATCGGCAGACAGCCCGAGGCTAAGTCCGCTGCTACCACCACAATGTTTATCGGCTGCGCAGTTTCCGAGTCAACAGGTATCTACGGATTGCTGGTCGGCATTATTCTGCTGTTCGTAAATCCCTTCCTCAAGCACCTTGAGGGCTGATAACGGGTCTTACGGATACAGGATGGAGGTCAAGATAAATGCATCTTAATTTTGATTTTTTCAGCATTGAGCCAAGCACCATTATCGGCGTGCTGCTCAATACCCTTATCCTGTTTTTGCTATTCAAGCATTTCCTTTTCGCTCCCGTTAACAAGATAATCGAGGAGCGCAAGGCTCAGGTTTCCAAAACCTACGAGGACGCTGACGCCGCTCTCGAAAAGGCTAAGAACATGGAAAACGAATATACCGAAAAGCTCTCCCTCGCTAAAGAGGAATCCGCCGAGATCGTGAAAGCTGCCTCCAAAAAGGCTCAGCAGCGTTCCGACGAGATCATCGCTCAGGCGAAGAACGAGGCTCAGGGTATCGTTACCAAGGCAAACGCCGACATCGAGAGAGAACGCAAGCGTGCCGTTAATCAGATCAAGGACGAAATTTCCGATATCGCTGTGAACATCGCAGGCAAGGTCATCGGAAAGGAAGTTTCCTCAGATGAGGAGCAGGAGCGTCTCATTGACGAGTTTATCGGCGGTCTTGGCAGCGATGAATAAGAATCCCTCAGAAAGGTGGAAGCATTATGGCAGGCTCCGTTGAAAATGTTTACTCAAGGGCTTTGCTGGAGATCGCCGCCGAGGACGGTTCCATGAAGGAGCTTGACGAGGAGCTTGACGCTCTGAGCGGCATTTTTTCCGCAAACCCCGAGCTTACCGACATTCTCTCCGCCCCCACCGTCACCGATGAGGAGAAGATATCTCTTATAAAGACGGTATTTGAGGGAAAAATATCCGATACCTCGCTTAATTTTCTCTGCGTTCTTGCCGAGAAAAACAGGTGCGGCTATCTTTCGGGTATTGCGGAGGAATTCAGAAACGGATATTATGAAGCGGCAGGCATTGCCGAGGCTGTTGTCACCACTGTTATCCCCTTAAAGGACGACGCAAGGGACAGGCTCAAGGCAAAGCTTGAGAAGAAATTCGGCAAGACCGTTATTCTCAGGGAGAAGATCGATCCGTCCATTATCGGCGGAATGATCGTTTCCTCAGGCGGCTCCATGATGGACGGCTCTGTTAAAACCAAGCTTGAAAATATGCACAAGCAGATTAAGGATATGGTTTCTGTTTAACAGAGACCCTCTTATCAATGTTACGAAAGGGTGAATCAGATGGATCTGCGTCCGGATGAAATAACCGGAATAATTAAGAATCAGATAAGGAATTTCAGCTCCAAAATAGAGCTTTCCGACACAGGAACAGTTGTTACTGTGGGAGACGGTATTGCCCGTATCCATGGTCTTGACAACTGTATGTCGGGCGAGCTGCTGGAGTTTGAGGGCGGCATATATGCTATGGCGATGAACCTTGAACAGGATTTCGTTGCGGCAGTTATGCTCGGTTCCGACGCTGAAATAAAAGAGGGCGACACCGTTAAGAGAACGGGCAGCGTCGTTTCTGTTCCCGTTGGCGAGGAGCTTCTGGGAAGAGTTGTAAACGCTCTCGGTCAGCCTATTGACGGCAAGGGACCCATCAACGCCGAGGAGAGACTGCCCATCGAGCAGCCCGCTTACGGCATTATTACAAGAAAATCAGTAAGCCGTCCTTTGCAGACAGGTATCAAGGCTATCGACTCCATGATACCCATCGGAAGAGGTCAGCGTGAGCTTATCATCGGCGACAGACAGACAGGCAAGACCGCTATCGCTCTCGATACTATCATCAATCAGAAGGACAAGGGCGTTATCTGTATCTATGTTGCTATCGGTCAGAAGCGCTCCACCGTTGCAAATGTGGTTGAAACTCTGGCAAAGAACGGTGCTATGGACTACACTATCGTGGTTTCGGCTACTGCTTCCGAGCTTGCTCCTCTTCAGTACATCGCTCCTTATACGGGCGTTGCAATGGTTGAGCATTTCCTCAAGCAGGGCAAGGACGTTCTCTG
>JAGBFZ010000285.1 GCA_018110855.1 Oscillospiraceae bacterium | reverse complement strand
TCTTCATGGATTGCTCGGACAAGACCGAGATACAGCGCTATCCCAAGGAGACCTTTCTCTCAAGATGGAAGGAAAACGGCAGTCAGTGCATAGCGGTAAAGATAAACGATTAAGCAGGCGATGCGCTGCTAATTTGCACGCATTTGTATGCTTTGTCACCGCACCGAAAAATTATGCAGCAGTTTGATAACTTGGAATATAACAAAACTCAATTTACTCCGCTAACCAAAAAGCTCTCAAGAAAGGAATGGGCATAAATATGATAATGACAATAGAAGAAATTTTTTGCAATCTATATGAAAAATATGGTGAAGAATTTAATTGGAGTATGGTTCCCTTTACTCAATCCAAAGGCTTTTTTGTTGATGAACTGAAAAAAGAACTTGGAATCGATAATTCATTATTTCACAAAAATGTATTTGCAGTTGCAAAATGTGATTCAAATGATGATGTGTTATATCTGATAGGTGACGGTAGTGTTGAAGGCATATGGAGAATCTATCATTTAACATATTCGACCAACAATTCAGATGGCTTTCCCCGCTATGAAGAATTTACAAGCAGATGCGATGTCGGTTCTTACATTGAAAAGATGTTTGTTAATGAAAATCTATAACATTCGCTTTCTAATTTATCTATCATAAAATTAATTCAGCAAAACACAGCCATAAATAAAAATCTCCGCCGAACAGCTGTCATATAAACTGTTCGGCGGAGAAATAATTTATATCCCAAAATCATCTAACAATAAGGGACTTGCCTGTCATTTCGGGAGGCTGAGGAAGCTCCATTATCTCAAGGAGAGTGGGAGCGATATCGGCAAGGCAGCCGCCCTCTCTGAGCTTAACGCCCTCGTCATAGTTAACGAGAATGAAAGGAACGGGATTTGTGGTGTGAGCAGTGTGAGGATTGCCCGTCTCGTAATCTATCATCTTTTCAGCGTTGCCGTGATCGGCGCAGATGAAGAGAACGCCGCCTGTTTCCTTTACAGCGTCAACAGCATTTCCTACAAGCTCATCGATCCTCTCAACAGCTGCAACAGCAGCGGAAATAACGCCTGTGTGACCAACCATGTCGGGGTTAGCAAAGTTGATGATGATAACATCATACTTGTCGGACTTGATAGCCTCCACAAGATCAACGCCAACCTCGGGAGCGCTCATCTCAGGCTGGAGATCATAGGTCGCAACCTTGGGAGAATTAACAAGAATACGAGCCTCGTCCACATTGGGAGTCTCGATTCCGCCGTTAAAGAAGAAGGTAACGTGAGCATACTTCTCGGTCTCGGCAAGACGAAGCTGCTTTTTGCCGTTCTTGGCAAGGTATTCACCGAGAGTGTTTGTGATCTCCTCTTTCTTGAATGCAACAAGCTTGTTGGGGATAGACTCGTCATAATCCTTGAAGCAAACGTAGGTGAGAGGAATAAATCCGCCCTTTCTCTCAAAGCCTGTGAACTTGTCGTCGCAGAATGCACGGGTTATCTCTCTTGCTCTGTCGGGACGGAAGTTGAAGAAGATAACGGAATCGCCCTGCTTTACAACGGAAAGTGGCTTGCCGTTCTCGGTAATTACGGTAGGAAGCACAAATTCATCGGTAACGCCGTTTGCATAGGAATCCTCCATAGCCTTCACAGCATTTTCAGCCATAACGCCCTCTCCTGTTACGAGAGAGTCATAAGCCTTCTGAACACGGTCCCAGTTATTGTCACGGTCCATAGCGTAATAACGTCCGCTGAGAGAAGCGATCTTTCTAACACCTATCTCAGCCATTTTCTCCTCAAGAGCAGCAACATAATCCCTGCCCGAAGCGGGAGGAGTATCTCTGCCATCAAGAAATGCATGAACGTATACCTTGGTTAAGCCCTCACGCTTAGCCATCTCAAGGAGACCGTAAAGGTGAGTGTTGTGGCTGTGAACACCGCCGTCGGAAAGAAGTCCCCAGAGGTGGAGATCGGAATCATTCTTTTTGCAGTTCTCCATAGCCTCAAGAAGGACCTCATTCTTGAAGAATGTGCCATCGTTTATATCCTTGGTAATTCTTGTAAGATCCTGATAAATGATCCTTCCTGCGCCAATATTCATGTGACCGACCTCGGAATTTCCCATCTGTCCGTCGGGAAGACCGACAGCAAGACCCGAAGCATTGCCCTCAACAAAGGGGCATTCCTTCATAAGCCTGTCCATAACGGGGGTGTTTGCCATGGCAATAGCATTTCCCTCGGTCTTATCATTAAGACCATAGCCGTCAAGAACCATTAAAACAACAGGTTTTCTGCTCATATTTTTACTATCCTTTCATAAATCATTTTCCGTTTCACGAAAAGCTGCGGCAGAACATAAAGTCCCGTCGCAGCGAAGATAACCTGATCAGCCGTTTACAGCAGCCTGAACGATGGTGTTGAAGTCCTCAGCCTTGAGGGAAGCGCCGCCGATAAGTCCGCCGTCAACGTTGGGCTTAGCAAGAAGCTCAGCGCAGTTCTTAGCATTCATAGAGCCGCCGTACTGGATTGTAACAGCGTCAGCGGTAGCAGCGTCATAAAGCTTAGCGAGAACGCCTCTGATAAAGCCGCAAACCTCCTCAGCCTGATCTGCGGTAGCAGTCTTGCCTGTGCCGATAGCCCAAACAGGCTCATAAGCGATAACAGTCTTCTTAACGTCCTCAGCGGAAACATCATAAAGATCAAGCTTGATCTGACGGGCAATTACCTC
>JAGBFZ010000284.1 GCA_018110855.1 Oscillospiraceae bacterium | reverse complement strand
TTTTTGGCTCCTATACCGCTTCCAACCATTACCGCAACGGGTGTGGCAAGTCCCAATGCACATGGACAGCTTATCACCAGCACGGAAATTCCCCTTGCAAGAGCGAAGCCTGAGGACTGACCCGAGAGCAGCCAAATTATCGTTGTTACAGCAGCAATAGTCATTACAACGGGAACGAATACTCCCGATACTCTGTCAGCAGCTTTGGAAATGGGTGCTTTGGTGGCAGCCGCATCGCTGACCATTTTAATTATCTGTGATAATGAGGTGTCCTCTCCAACTCTGACAGCCTCGCATTTTAAAAATCCCGACTGATTGATCGCTGCCGCAGATACCTGATCTCCCACCGTTTTATCCACAGGTATTGATTCACCTGTGAGCGCAGACTCGTTTACTGCACTTTCTCCCTCAATAACAATTCCGTCAGCGGGAATTGCTTCTCCCGGACGAACAATGAAAATATCGCCTTTATTTACCTGTTCGGCAGGTATGATCTCTTCTGTATTGTTTCTGATGACTGCGGCGGTTTTCGGAGCAAGACTGATAAGGTTTTTTAGTGCGTCTGTTGTTTTTCCTTTGGATCGTGCTTCGAGCATTTTTCCAACAGTGATAAGCGAAAGTATCATTGCCGCCGATTCAAAGTAAAATTCATGCATCAGACTCATTACGCCTTCGCTGTCGCCCCTTGTCTGGGCGTCTGTCATTGCAAAGAGTATATATACACTGTAAATAAACGCAGCCGATGAGCCTATTGCAACCAATGCGTCCATGTTGGGAGCTTTGTTTATCAGGCTTTTGAAGCCGTTTATGAAGAATTTCTGATTTATCACCATTATTATAATAGTGAGCAGGAGCTGTACAAGTCCCATAGCAACGTGATTTCCTTCCATAAAAGAAGGCAGCCTCCAGCCCCACATCATGTGTCCCATGGAGACATACATGAGGATAATAAGAAATCCCACAGACCATATCAGCCTTTTTTTCAGCAGGGGATAGTCCTTGTTCTCAAGCTCTTCGGCATATTTATCAGAGCTTTTTGTAACACTGCCGGTTCCCTTTGGAGACGCCCCGTATCCCGCTGTTTCCACAGCTGCAATAATATCGGATTCCGAGGCGTTTCCCTCAACGCTCATGGAATTTGTAAGGAGATTTACCGAGCAGGAGGTAACTCCCGATACCTGAGAAACTGCCTTTTCAACTCTTGAGCTGCAGGCGGCACAGCTCATTCCTGTGATATTATATTGCTTCATTTTGGATTTCCTTTCATCTCATCAGCCTTTGAAGAGTATTGAGAAGCTCATCTATGACTTCATCGTTGCCCTCTCTTATATCATTTGCAACGCAGGTGCGGATATGAGTGCCAAGCAGCTCCTTGTTGAATGAATTTACGGCAGCAGATACAGCGGCAGCCTGCACCATTATATCGGGGCAGTATTCATCTCTTTCCACCATGCCCTTTATTCCCCGTATCTGTCCTTCAATACGGCTGAGCCTGTTGATAAGTTTCTTTTTTTCTTCCTCCGTGCGCTGCTTTGACTTATGACATCGGCAGCATTCTTCCATACGATCATTCCTTTTCTCATGAATTATAAATATATTATATACCCCCATAGGGTATTTGTCAAGAAGGACACTGTAAATTTTTTTACTATTGTCAACAACGGACAATATATTGCAATAAAAGGCGGATATCCTCATATTACGGCATATTTCAAGGCTATTGTTATAAAATTATGCCCAAATATGAATTACTTAGTTAAAATATAAAAAATATACTTGATTTTTGGCGGGAAATAATGTATAATTATTTCATGCGATGCTTGGAGTCTTTCCTGCATCGGCGAAAATTTGAAAGGAGTTTGTAACTACTATGATTTATTCTCATGAGATTGAAACAATGTGCCCCGTTGCACAGGGCGTTGCGCACGGTGCCGCTCCAATCCCCGAAGAAGCTAAATGGGTAAAGGCAAAGGAAATCAAGGACATTTCCGGTTTCACTCACGGTGTGGGCTGGTGTGCTCCTCAGCAGGGTACCTGCAAGCTTACCCTGAATGTTAAGGAAGGCGTTATCCAGGAGGCTCTCGTTGAGACTATCGGATGTTCGGGTATGACTCATTCTGCTGCTATGGCTGCTGAGATCCTTCCCGGCAGAACTATCCTCGAGGCTCTTAACACCGACCTCGTTTGCGACGCTATCAACACCGCAATGAGAGAGCTCTTCCTCCAGATCGTTTACGGCCGCAGCCAGTCCGCTTTCTCCGAGGGCGGTCTCGTTATCGGCGCAGGTATGGAAGACCTCGGTAAGGGCGAGCGTTCCATGGT
>JAGBFZ010000026.1 GCA_018110855.1 Oscillospiraceae bacterium | reverse complement strand
GCAATGGAATCATTAACGACAACAGACGGCATCCATGCCGTTTGAGCCGTAGCGCCGCCGCTTATAAGATTTAAGGCAGGAGAATAAAACAGCTTCGGCTCTTTTATTTCAAAAACAAAGCTCCCGATAGTCACAGTTGCAAGGGTTTTCAGCGCCTTGATGCTCTCAAGTGATAACGGGGACGGTGTGGGAGGGCTGCTGCCTGGCATCATTAACATTGCCGCTTCTTCTGCAGTCATTAATTGCTCACCTCTTCAAGTTTCTCCACAAAGTTATATCGTTCATTACCGCTTCCTTCGGCAGTCCATGTTTGCTTAATATTGCCGTAAATAGCGTAAACCTCATTGTCAGAAACCTTAACAATTTTATCGGGAGGATCACCCCGAATGTGCAAATCACTGACAGCAAAACCATTTTTTGATGATCGAATAAGCCTTCTTCCCATAAATATCACTCCTCATCATCAACAACAATAATTCCCTGATACTTGGAATTGATAATGTTGCCGCATTTTTTGCCGTACTCTACACGATTCCGTGTAAGCCTGTGTCTTGAGCCAATTTCACCATCACTCGGAGCATTCCCCCTGAGAGAGCCAAAAATGCCGTTTTTGGTAATCTCACAGTTAATATCCTGAGTAATAAGCTCATAACCTTGAGCATAGCTGATTTTAACCGCAGGATAAGGTACAGACGGCAAAATGCAAGTGTCACAGCTGTACTGTGTGTATGTTTTACCATCAATACGCTTCCATATTTCCTCACAGCCCTCATTTGAAATAAGATCGCTGTTTATCTGAACAGTATCAAATGAATATCCAACACCGCCTCTGCTGTACTGCCTGCCGTTGCCATCGGTGCATAAAATACCATTCGGAGAATAATCAATTCCAATATCAAGAGCAGTGTGCTTTGAAACCGACATAGTAGAGGAAAAGCTTCCGAATGGTGCAAAAGTGCAGACATCGTCATCTGTCATGTAAAAAAATCCGCAGCAACATTCGGCTATAAAACTCAGTATATCTGAGCATGACCCTTGGAGCTTCTCCCTCGGGATCTCCGTAAGCCATGCGGGGATTCCTGTTAGTCCCTTGAATTTCACTACATTGATAATGTTCTGAACAACATCAGCAATAGGCAAAGGTCCTTCGCCTTCAAGAAAAGATGAGTAAGGGAAATCAATATCCGCAAAAGCCAGCCTGTCAAGACAAGTGACCGAATAAACGCCCCTGCTCTTGTGCCTGTCATCAATGTAAAAAGTAGGCAAACCGTTTACCCCTTTAACAACAGTCTTTGCAGCTCTCACAGCATATAACTCCCCGGGAACATCAAAGCTAATTTGACTAATGCAAAGCCCGCTCATTCCCACACCATCGCATGAACGCTTAACCCTCACATTTCCGAATTTTTTCAAAGGGCTGTCAAGAATCTCTATGCCTAAGCTAAAGACTGCCGCCTGTGCCATCAAGGGACACAGCGGCTATTGAAAACGAACAAACAAAAACCTTTCCGGAAGTATTTGCGACCTTGTAAGTTTTAGGGACCTTTGAAACGCTGACCACACCCGTATATTCCTCTGAGGTGAACAAAAAAGTCCTGCCTATAAGCACCTTGATAAGTTTGCTGATATCCTCCTCACCGAGATTTCCCGTAGTGATATCAGCAGAAAAGCGACAGCCTTTGGACGTTTCCTCAATAGAGAAATCCCAATTCTCAAATCTTTTATCAATTTCGTGCGTCCATTTCGGAGCATAAGCGGAAATGCAGCGGAGCGTATAATCTCCCATACCAAGCGTAATACCGCCGTTATATTTCTCACGCATTTAACGGATTACCTCCTCTCCGTATTTCCTGAGCAATGTTGCTGACAACCTTTGTGGTAATTGCTTCCCCATCAACAACAAAGTTGATAACAACATCGCCGCCTGCTGCGGAGTATGTATTATCAACAGCTGTACTTAGATTCTTGCCGTTTATTGAATTAAAGAACGAGCCGCCTATAAGCGGGTCATATTCGGACATACTGTCAATAATGCCTTGAATATAGCTGTCAGCCGTATCCTTGCCCTTCTGATAAGCAACATCGGGCATATTTGAATATATATCCGCAACCCCATCTGCCGCCATCTTATTGGCTTCGTCAAGTTTGTCCTGCACATCATACTGTCCCGTTTTCTTGACCTCGGCAATATATTCTTCGTAATCCTTGTAATACTGTTCCCTCTGTTTGTCGCTCATACCGAGAAGCTCATTTATAAACTGCTGCCTTGAGCCGTCCTTGTAATCGAACTGCATAACGCCCGCAAGCAAGTCATCGGAAATGCCCGTTGCTTTCAGCTTGTCCATAGATTCCCGATATTTCTGCAGCTTCTCGCTTTCCTTGTCAAGATCGTTAAGAATAAATCTCTCCTTGCCGCCCTTTTCGGTGACATTCTCCCCAAGCTGTGACATGGATTTCATATAATCCTTTTCTGCATCAGCCTGAGCTTTGTTCACGTCCTCATAAGCCTTTTTGATGGAATCGGCAGTCTTTTTCGAGGAGTCCTCCCACTCCTTGATATCCTCATTCTGAATATCATTCCGCAGCTTGAGCCATTTGTCATAATATTCAAGGTAAAGGTCTGAGCCTTTTTCAAGGGTATCAAGTATCTTTTGATATTCATTAAGAAGCCATTCATCGTCAAAGCCCTTTTCCTGCTGTTCACGTTCGGCAGCTTCCCAGGCTTTGGCAGTATCCTCTTTCTTTTTGTTCTGAGCTTCTTTTATTGCCTTCGCTGCTTCATCGGCTTCTTTGTCGGCAGCAGCCTTTTCCTCTTTGGCAAGATTATCATAATATTCATTTACCTTATCATAATAAGCCCACCATTCCTTGCTTTCTTCGTCCCTGTGGGCTTCAAGATAGGCTTTTCTTTTGGCAAAATATTCTTTCTCACCGATTTTATGTGTAGCAAGCTCATCATCGTACTTGTCCATCTCGGCTTTGGTGGTTGCTCTGATTTTCTCCCAAGCGTCAGCAACAGCCTGCTCATTGGTCTTTCCTGCATTAGCCTGCGCCCTTGCCTGCTCCTCCGCAGAACGTTCAAGATTGGCTAAAGTCTTATCATCATACTTGTCGATCTCATTCGTCAGCAAGGTATGATACATCTGCAAAGCAGAATATTCAGCATCTAATGAATCCTTCTGATTTTGCAGTTCCTTCATTCTTGCTGTTTCATCAGCAGTTTTGAATTTCTTTTCCTGTAAAATATTAAGCTCATCAATGGTTTTCTTGTAACGGACATTCCACTCTTCCTCCGAAGCAATGACATCATCAAGCATTGCCGAGGCTTCCTTGTACTTGTCAAGCCCCGTCATATCAGAAAGAGCGTTCCACCTGTCAGACATATCCCGAACATTTTCATCGGATTTTTTCGTCTCGGCAGTTAATCTTGTCATACCATCTGCAATTGTATTCAACTCGTCCGAAAGAATAATAAGAGAACCAACAGCCGCAATGGCTGCCGCCGCAATGCCTGCAAAAGCCAGTGCCGATGTAGAACCAAGTCCCTGAACAGCTGTAGTAACAGATGACATAGAAGCAGAAGCTGTTGACCCGAAATTGGAAAATGCAGCAGAAGCAGAAGCCGCCTGTTAAGCTGAGTTATCTGATCGGTATAAAGCTGATTTCTCTGAGCAGCCATTTCCGCAGAGTCTCCGCCCTGTCTGATAACGTTATTGACCTCACGCATTTCACGGGAAAAGGCACGCATAGCAGAGTCTGCTTCATTCAGCCCATTCTGTACGCCCGTGGTGTCAATGCCGATTTTCGCCATATAGCCGTATTTGTTGCTTGCCAAAATATCACTCCCTTTCTAAAAATTCCGAAAGCCGTCTTTCAAGCTCTCTTGCTCCCCAACTCTGAACATCATCGGCCAGACTTGTACCTTCGACCTTTCCCACAAGTTTTTTGTGAGCAAAAAGAGCGTGGTCAAAATTCAGAAGATGTGTTACCGTGGGCATATTTCTGTTACGCACACCATAAATCTCCCGCCCGTCTCTGAGCCTGATATTTCCGTAAGCCCAGCCCTGTTTAAAATATCCCGGCTGATATTTTTCTTCCTTCACTTGCTTTATTGCTCTCGGTACATTGGGGCTTCTGTGAACGATTATCCTCTTTACAACCTGAGTATTCGTGGAATAATGCCTAATGGGAGAAACAGCCTCAATCTTTGGTTTCATATCGTTTCTGACCGCCTTTGCAACCGCTCTTGAGCGTTCAACAACTTCATTTGAATATTGCGACATATCACGAATTACTCTTTCGGCAAGTTCATCAACGCTTACATATTCAGCCAAATCCCCACCTCCGTCAATCCAACAAAAAAGCGCCTATGCCCGAAGGCATAAACGCTTGAAAAATATTATTAAATATATTTACGAAAATAATGCTTTGTACGGGGTATCAACAATGCTTGCAGCAATTTCGCCCCTGTCGGGTAAAATACAAGTATCAGATGCAATATCCATAGCTTCAGCACCTTCAATTTCAAAACACTTTTCACGCAATTCCGTCCATCTGTCAATATCCATATCGTCAATATCGGTTTCAGAAATTGAAAATTCCTTTTTCAAGAAATCCAACTGCTTTCGAGATAAATTAAGCATACTATTACTCCTTTTTTATGCTTACAACAGTAATAACAGTTCCGCTGTCAGAGGCATATACGACCTGTGTATCATTTTTACGAATAACTTTTGCATTATCGTGCTGAACACTTGGATATGAAATATTTGCATTTGCTACTGTATCAGCCACATCGTTATATGGTACGTTTCTTTCGTCCATTCTTCGAGCGGCGTGACAGGTTACTGCCTTCGCTGTAGACCCATCATATGCTTTCAAACCACAAATCTTTTTGGTGTATTCGTCAGCCTGTGGTGCATATTTTAAATCCTTTTGGCGTTCAGTTTCCTTGTAACTGCCTTCCATTAACCCCGTTTCGGGATTTTGTTTATAATGCTTTGCTCTATCTTCTATTATATCATCATTTTCGGATTTGTCAACAGGTTTTGAAACATTAGCTCCCTCACCCGTGCCCATATCCACCATAGCATTAGTATTCGGCGTGTATATCTTGCCCGTTTTCGGGTCAAGGAGCACATCATTAAGCCCCAACTTGATGTAATTCACCCCAAGAGGCGGCAGATCTTCAAGCTCTCTCACCTCATCAAGCTGCATAAAATTCTGCTGTAAAGCAACCGCATAAGCATTGTACCTCTTCTGAATATCGCCCCTTGTCAGCTCTCTCGTGTCAAAAGCGAAATAAACCGTTCCTCTCTCCTCCTCAAGGAGAAGATCATTATCATAAGCCGCTTCAAATGCATCAATAACAGGCATAACAGCGTTTTTGACCGTATCATCGGAAAGAATGCCGTCCGCAGTGCCGAACAGCTTCATAATCTCCGCATTTGCCGTCTGCATATTCTGATTTATCTGCATTTCAACAGCAGTGCTTGAAATTTCCTTGAAGTCAACTCCATTGTTGAGGAAAACCATACTTTCGGTGTTTTCATTGGAATAAAGCCTTGACCAAGCTGCCTTTACCTCTTCAATTGAAGGTTTTGCAAGCGTTTTCTCAGCCTTTAAAAATCCTTTCTTGTTGCCGCCCTTCATAAGTTGATTTTTCTGAAATTTCAGCATATTGTAAGCCGTATCGAGAATAAGCGGATTTTCCTGCACAACGCCCTTGCCCTTGCCGAAGCCGTCAGTGCCTTTGAGCACTTTCAGCATCTGATAAGGGTAATATGTCTTGCCCTGCACCGAATATGTAAAATGCTTGTATATAACATCATTCACATTCTTTTGTACAATAACATACTTTTCGGGAACATAATACAGCTTGTTGGGGCTGCCGTACTCCCTGCCGATATACGCAAAAGCCGAACCTCTCAGAAGATAGTCCTTTACCATAGAGAAGCGCATTTCATCGGCTGAAATAGTGTCACCCGTAACGGAATTGAGCATAACAATTCTCGGATCATCGGTAATTTCCTCGACCTTCGAGCCGTTCTTCCGATACATTTTAACAGGCAGCATAGCCACCGCCGAAGCAATCATATTTACACATCGGGAAACGCTGGGTATCTGCATAGCAAGGTCTGTATCAACGGAATTTCCGTACAGCTTTGCATACATAATATCAGCTGCCATACCGCTGTTTTCAATTGTCATATCACGCTTTTCTGTGACGGCTTCTTTCTTTGAAAAAAGTCCCATTTGACTTGTTCGCTCCTTTCATTTGGGCATAAAAATACCGCCTTGATTACTCAAGACGGTAATTAAAATTCAGCATTTACAGTTTCTTTTGCTGAAGGATTTTTTCTTTTTCAGCCTTTGCAATTTTTTCAAGACGTGCTATTTCAGCAAGTCTTTCTTCGTGTGTCATATTTTTTACTTTGTCGGAAATTATGACATTATCGTCAATGAAATATTCCTTTTCAGCCATAAAATTACACCTCCTCGAAGTAAATTAAATGATTTTCTTGCAATTTATCAAGAGCTTTAAGTTGAGCGTCAAATTCATCAAATCCATTATCAAGATATTCGCTGATATAAAGATTATAAAGTGATTTGCTTACAATTTGTTTTGATGAATACTTAAATAATCGTCCATTATGGCAAGCAATAATACCAAATTTGTAATTATTATTACAGCAGGAATTAAAATCGTCAATGCTCGGGGGCATACTGCTTGGATGCGAATGTACTGTTACAATATTTTCGTTTGAACTGATTATGCTTTTTATTTTATTAGTATATACTATTGCCCTTTCATCTATGCTGTCAGTAACCGAAAGAATAATTTTCCCTGTATTACTGTCAATCCAATACATGTCCTCAAGTTCGGTGCCGCTTCTATGCTTTAATGCTGCTTTTGAACATTCATATAAGGATTTGTTGACATTTGAATTATCAGAAATACTATCAAATTTCCTGCGGTATTCTCCACTTTCAATATATGTTTTGTTGACGATAGTATTTTTATTGCGTCCATATCGTTGATATT
>JAGBFZ010000283.1 GCA_018110855.1 Oscillospiraceae bacterium | reverse complement strand
AGTATCACGGATACGAGACTCGGCAGCAGTGATGTTCTCGTTGGTAACATTCATGTTGTCGATCTTGTGTTCCAATCTGTTCTGCATAGCACCGAAGGTTGCACGAACCATGGAAACCTTGTTGATAGCATTATCGATCTTGTCGATAGCGAAGTTTGCCTTCTCCTGAGTTGCGAGGGAAAGCTGATCGGTTCCGAGGCCTCTTGCAGAGCAGTCGAGGTCAGCCTTAAGATTGCCGATACCGTTGGTATTGTACGAGAAGTTAAAGTTTACGGCATCCTTACCGCGGGCACCTACCTGGAGAGTAATGCTGTTAGCATATGTCATGTTGATAGTGCCGTGGTTATAAGCATCAGACTTGGAAACGCCCTGGCTAAGATCAATAGAACCAACAACCTTATCACTCTTTGCATTCTTGATCACGCCGCCGGTTATAACACTATATAATGTTGTAGCTGTGATTTCTCCAGTTGCAGAATTGAGAACAACATTTTGTTCGAAGCCGTAGTTTGTACCTACAGTTGCACCGTCAGCATCCTTAAGAACAGAACCTGCCCAGTCAAGAGTATAAGTGTTGCCGTTGATGGTTATAGTTGTATCCTTGTCCTTAGTTGCCTGGAACATTTCAACAGCTGTAATTACTCCGCCATTTGCGATTTCTCCGGCAGAAACTGTAATGCCGGTAACAGTGTATGCAGAGCCGTCGCCTTCAATATCAGCTTCTCCACCGCCGCTCTTGACCTCAACCTTTACGCCGTTAACGTTGATAACGCCGTTTCCAGCGGAATCAACAGTACCGTTTACGTTCTCAGAGTAAACAACGGAAGAATTTGCTTCGCCGTTTCTGTCAAATTCAACTGTAGGGATCTTGGAAAGAACCTCAGTGTTGTTAACGTTAGTTCCGTCAGCCATTCTACCGCCGTTAAGAGCTGTAACGCCGTTGAAGTCTGTGTCAGCGATCTGATTAAGTTCGTCGTTGAGCTGATCGAACTCGAGCTGGATAGCGTCACGGTCAACATCGTCCTGATATGTGCCGTTAGCGGACTGAGTTGCAAGGGTCTTCATTCTCTGGAGAATGTTGTCGGTCTCTGTGAGAGCACCTTCAAAGGTCTGGATCATGGAGATACCGTCTTCAGCATTCTTAACGCCCTGGGTAAGACCTGCGATCTGAGATCTCATCTTCTCGGAAACTGCGAGACCTGCTGCGTTATCGCCTGCACGGTTGATTGCATAACCGGAAGAAAGCTTTTCGAGAGACTTGGAAAGACCCGAGTTGTTGATACCAAAGTATCTGTTCGCATTTAATGCAGAAATATTGTGCTGTACTACCATAATAAAATCCTCCTGATTTAATTATTTATTTGCCTGCGCCCGCTCTCCTATTGCGCAATTCGGTTTGCGAGCCTTCGGCTGAGCGTTTTCCCGGGCATCTTGCCCTTGGGGATCCGAGATTTTCACCGTTCTCCCTCGCTTCTGTTATATATATCGGCAGGGTGGATAAAAACTTTAGCTTTTTTCCGAAAAAATTTTTCAGATTTTTCCGATTTTTTGAAAAACGGCTTTGTATGGGCGTTTTTGCCGCCAAAAATATTTTGATTTTTTCTGAAAAGTTTAGTTTGAGCAGATAATTTAACGGAACATCTGAGTCCTTTTAAAATATCGTTCAAAATATTTATATATCCCATCTGTTGCTATAAATACCGTCCGTATTACTTCCCCGACTATATAAAAGCCTTCAAATGCACCTCCCCCGCCTATCTCCTCGGCATTATCAAATAAGCAAAGCCCCCGGGTCAAGGGGGCTTTTTCCGTTATTCAAACTCATGAAATATGCTCTCAGCGCATTTATGAAGGTCCTCCTCGGTGTTTATTTCCGTGGAGCGGAGCATTATCCCACCCTGAACAAAGTCGGGCAGTGAGCCGAAAAAGGTTCTGGCTTCTGTGTTTGATTCAAGGAGGGCGTTAAGCGAATCGGGGGTCATGGCATATCTTCCTTTCTTTGCTTTATATGAAAATTATGCCCGAACAATACCCGATTATCCCAAAGGAAAATTTTTCCGAACAGCTTTGTTGTATTTACAACATACATTTCCCGTCACTGCGGTTATAATTAAATCATAAAAATTAACCGAAAGGACTTTTGATATATGGAAAATAAAATGTTTTGCTTTCAGTGCGAGCAGACTGCATGCTCCAAAGCCTGCACCGGAAATGCGGGTATCTGCGGAAAGACTGCATTCACCGCAGAGCTTCAGGACAGGCTCACAGGCGCACTTATCGGGCTTGCACGGGCTTCTCTTGACAACGATATCACTCCCGAGGCAGAGGATATCATGCTTGAGGGACTTTTTGCGACCCTCACAAACGTAAATTTTGACAATGCTTCCATTCAGAGGATGATCGGACGTGTTCATCAGATCAAGGCTGAGATGTCAAGGGGCTGTGCTGTCTGCAAAGCTCCCTGTTCCCGCACCGAAGATTATGACCTTAGTGAGATATGGAATGCTCCCGAGGATATCCGTTCATTAAAATCCATCGTTTTATTCGGACTGCGCGGCATGGCTGCATATGCATTTCACGCAAAAGCGCTCGGGTATTCAGATAAATCGGTCAGCGGATTTATTTTTGAGGGAATGTGCAAGCTGGGCTATGAGCTTCCCGAGGATAAGCTCCTTGAGCTTGCTTTAAGGCTCGGCGAGATAAATCTCAGATGTATGGAGCTGCTCGACAGGGCAAATACCGAATGCTATGGTATCCCCTCCCCTGCGGAAGTCTCCATGACTGTGGAAAAGGGTCCCTTTATTGTTGTCACAGGACATGATCTCTATGATCTGAAACAGCTTCTTGAGCAGGCTGAGGGCAGAGGCGTCAATGTTTACACTCACGGCGAAATGCTCCCCGCTCACGGATATCCCGAGCTTAGAAAATATTCCTGCCTTAAAGGGAATATCGGCACTGCATGGCAGAATCAGGGCAGAGAATTTTCGGGACTACCTGCACCTGTTGTATACACATCTAACTGTCTCATGCCGCCTTCCGAGGAACTTGCCGAACGGATATTCACCTCAGGAGCGGTGTCATTCCCGGGTGTTCCTCATATCGAAAACGGTGATTTTGAGCCTGTTATTCAAATGGCTCTTGAAATGAAGGGATTTACCGACAATGTTGCATTCAGCGGGATAAACGGCGGAACTAAGCTTGTTACGGGCTTCGGTCACGGGACGGTTCTGTCCTCTGCCAAAAAAATTATTTCAGCAGTCAAGTCGGGGGATATCAGCAGGTTTTTCCTTGTGGCAGGCTGTGACGGCGGAAAGCAGAAAAGAAGCTATTACACAGAGTTTGTGAAGGCTGCTCCCAAGGATTCGGTCATTCTTACCCTCGCCTGCGGAAAATTCCGATTCAACGATCTTGATATGGGTAATATCGGCGGTATCCCAAGGCTTCTTGACATGGGGCAGTGCAATGACGCATTTGGTGCGATAAAGGTGGCAGCTGCGCTTGCAGACGCGTTTGAATGCAATGTTAACGAGCTGCCGCTGTCAATGGTGCTTTCATGGTATGAGCAGAAGGCGGTGTGCATACTGCTGACGCTCCTTCATCTGGGAATAAAGAATATCCTGCTGGGTCCTTCACTGCCTGCGTTCATCTCTCCGAATGTGCTCGACATTTTAGTGAAGAATTACAGCATCGGTCTTATCTCAACTCCCGAAGAGGATCTGAAAAGACTTTGCAAAAAATAATACAGGGAAAATTTTACATCGGGATAATCCATAGTTAATATTAACTGCAATTATATGTGATATGCTCTATGTATATGACTTCTGGAGCGTGAAATTATGCAGAGTCCCGATGAATTTTGCCAAAAGATCGATTCAAAGCTCAGGCGGAGCATTATCATATCCCTCGCTGCAGTTTTTGCTGCGGCGTGCGGTGCTTCGCTGCTTATATACTTTTTTGCTCCCGTTGATGTTTTTTCGATGGGATCATTCCCGGACGAAAAAAATAGCAGGGGGGAAAAGCGGCTGCTTTTTGATGACTATGTCTCAGTCGGACGGGAAAGAGGAATTTACTGTGGTCAGCTCAGAGCTGTCCGATGGCGTTTTTTCTGCGGTTATTCTGGGGAAGAACCTCGGGAACGAGGATATTATTCTTAAACCCGCCGATTTTTGCGTTTACGCCACGGATGTTCAGAACGGCGGAAAGTCCAAGATATGCTGTATCAGGATGATGGAAGATGTGGTAATATCTTCCGGCAGCAATGAGGAATTTACCATATCGGCTTATCTTCCGGACGGCATTTACTATGATGGCTGCAAGATGTCGGCATTCATTTCTGTCGGCGGCAGAGGTGAAAGCATTGGACTTATGCTTAACTGATTTCTGCAACCGTCACAAAATTAACGCAACATTTCGCCTTTTATTTGTTCAATTCCAACAAAATTATGCCGTTTTTAAAAAAATGCTTGACTTTTGATGTTTTATGGTGTATAATAAACAAGTCGCTTGAGGGTAGCATTCCGCTTCCTTAGGCTTATATGGCGGCATAGCTCAGCTGGCTAGAGCGCTCGGTTCATACCCGAAAGGTCGTAAGTTCAAGTCTCACTGCCGCTACCATTTTATTAAAGCTGTCGATTTTTCGGCAGCTTTATCAGGCCCGTTGGTCAAGAGGTTAAGACGACGCCCTTTCACGGCGTAATCATGGGTTCAATTCCCGTACGGGTCACCAGTTCACTTGCTCGCAAACAACGTAGGTACGTTGTTTGCGAGTTT
>JAGBFZ010000282.1 GCA_018110855.1 Oscillospiraceae bacterium | reverse complement strand
TGGACGAACCTCTTGCAGACCCCTCCTGCATAGCTCTTTACTTTGTCTGCAATACTGCGGCGCAGTATGTCAAGGTAGTGCTTTCGGGCGAAGGCGCAGACGAGATTTTCGGCGGATATAATATATACAAGGAACCCCTCGGTTCTCATGCATACAAATCCCTGCCTAAATTTATCCGCAGGAGCATAGGTGCCGCCGCAGAAAAGCTTCCCCCGAAAAGAGGCGTAAATTTCCTTGTGCGAAACGGCAAGGAGCTTGAGGAGAGATTTATCGGCAATGCCTATATGTTCTCTCCCCGTGACAGAAAAAGGCTTCTGAAAATATCCACCTCCGCCCCCGACCCCACTGCTATAACAGCACCCTTCTATGAAAAGGTGAAGGACAAGGACGATATCACCAAAATGCAGTATCTTGATCTGCATCTGTGGATGGCAGGAGATATCCTCCTTAAAGCGGATAAAATGTCAATGGCAAATTCTTTGGAGCTGAGAGTTCCTTTCCTTGATAAAGAGGTAATGGCTCTTGCGGAGCAGATACCGTGGAAATACCGTGTCAGCACCGAAAACACCAAGCTCGCCATGAGAAAGGCAGCACTTAAAGCTGCACCTCCAAAGACCGCAAACAAGAAAAAGCTGGGCTTCCCCGTTCCTATCAGGGTGTGGCTCAGAGAGGACAAATATTATAATATCGTAAAGTCGGCATTTACATCTGCCGCAGCAGAGCAGTTCTTCAACACGGATATGCTTGTGAAGCTCCTCGACGACCACAAGGCTGAGAAATTTGACAACAGCCGAAAGATATGGACTGTGTTCATCTTCTTACAGTGGTATGATGTATATTTCGGAAATGCCGCCGTTTGACGTGTAAAAGAAAGGAAAAGTATGATAGAGATATGCCTTGCGGGAACAGGGGGAATGAAGCCCCTGCCGAACCGCTTTCTCACAGGGCTGTGGGCTGAGCATAACGGAAAGGCGCTGCTTATTGACTGCGGCGAGGGGATGCAGATAGCCCTTGCCAAAGCGGGAGTCAGCCTTGCAAGGCTTGATACTCTGCTTATCACCCATTTTCACGCAGACCACATCGCAGGACTTCCGGGACTGCTTTTATCCGCAGGAAATTACGGAAAATCCTCTCCCCTGCATATATATGCTCCGAGAGGCGGCATAGAGATAATAAGAAGGCTCTGCTGCATATGTCCCGAGCTGCCCTTTGACGTGACCATTCATGAGATAAGCAGTGAGGGAACTATATTCAGAAACGGGCTTGAGATCAGCTTCATGCCACTTCGTCACAGGATAGACTGCTTCGGATACAGCATTACCGAGCCTCGTCCTCCCGTATTCAGTCCCGAAAAGGCTGACAGTCTGGGTGTCCCCATGAAAATGCGGAGTATTCTTCATAAGGGCGGCAGCATTGAGCTGAACGGCAAACTCATCACACCCGATATGGTTACGGCAGGAAAACGCCTTCCCCTGAAGGTGACATATATTACCGATACGGTTTATTTTGATGGGCTGTCCCGATTTGCGGAGGATTCCGACCTGCTCATCTGTGAGGGAATGTACGGCAGCGATGAATATATCTCCAAAATGACAGAAAAGGGGCATATGGTATTCTCTCAAAGTGCAGAAATTGCAGCAGATTCCCGTTCAAAGGAGCTGTGGCTCACCCATTTCAGCCCTGCGCTTACCGATCCCGAGGCAGAGCTTGAGACGGCAAAGGTGATTTTTCCCAATACTATTGCGGGAAAAGACGGAATGAAAAAGACTGTTAATACTAATCTTTAACCAACCTATAGACAAATTCGACAGCTATAACGCAGCCACTCGTCGTCAAGCTCCCTTGCCGGGCGACAGCCCGCCTGCGGTCGCTTTCCTAGATTGGCAGCGTTCTATCTGCCGCCTTTGTCTATAGAACGATTAAAGATTAGTATAAATAATGCAAAATCGGCTGTCCATGCGAACAGCCGATTTTTTTATTTTCTTCTTAACTTCTTTTTAGCCTTGTCCATATACATGAGCTTGTCGGATTTTTTAAGCATCTCCTTGAAATCGCCTATTTCATCATAGCCCGCCTTGTATATGCCTACGCTTGCCGAAACGGTGTAGGGCTTTCCCGAAGAAGCGGTGTAGCTTTCCAGATATTTTTCCATATCACCCTTTACATCCGCAGTAAGCTCCCCCGCCATAACAGCGATCATCTCATCACCGCCGAAACGGGCGCAGATCGCTTCGGAAGGACAGCAGGCAACAAGTGCCATAGCTACCGCACGGATAGCTACATCGCCCTCGCCGTGACCGTAATTATCGTTAATTGCTTTCAGCCCGTCAAGATCAGCAAGTATGATTGTCAGACCGTTTCTGACCTTATCCTTATTCTCAAGCAGCTTATCATATTCCTTGATAAAGCCGCTGCGGTTATAAAGTCCCGTGAGAGCGTCCGACTTGTACATCTCCTCGATGCGGATGTTCAGAAAATGCTGATAGCGAATATTTCTGTAGCTTCCGATGCAGGTATTCAGAGTATTGACGATCTGAGGCATTTTGCAGTAATTGCCGATGCTGTAATCGTTAAAATGAAAGCAGATATAGCCCAGAGGATTTTCAAGCAGATGAAGAGCAAAGAATATCATCGGGATCTTTTTTCTGAATACAGCTTCAATGCCGGGAAAGATCTCTGAAGCAAGAAAATAACGGGGTACAAAGGGAGCGGAAAAATCGGTATTGAAAAACATGACAAGCCTGTCATCGGCATCATCCTTTGCCGATGGATCCAGAGGGTCCGCAGTTTCATCAATACATTCGGGCTTTAATACGCAGCACATATTATAAAATAAATGGTTGCAGTCAAACTGCTTCGCTGCCTTCTCAACAGTTTTGCACATCTGCACCTTTGAAGAAATGGTGTTCAGCTCTCTGCTTTCCTCCTGATATCGGAAAAAGCGGTCGTTGACATCATTCAGGTACAGCGATGTATTTATAGGCTCAGCGCACTGGCAGCCGCAGGACTCGGATATTATCGGACGGGGAGTGATCATTATGGTCTGAGGAGCTCTGTCCCCGGAAAATATCCTGTCAAGGAGCTTTGCGGACTCCCTTGCCGAGTCCTCATAGCTGCAAAGACAGGAGGTTATCTTCGGAACAGAGAATTTGATGGCTTCAATACCATCAAAGCCGGTTACAAGAATATCCTCGGGAACTCTGATATTATGATCGGAGAGGACTCCGCAGACAGTAATTGCCATAGAATCGTTGGCACAGATAAATGCCTTGGGAAGCCTGTTTTCCTTGATCAGCTTTTTGACCGCATTCTCGGTGGGAACAGACCAGAAATCACCATAGCTCACCAGATCATCCGAAAACGGGATACCCTTTTCCTCAAGTATTTCCTTAAAGACCTCTATGCGCTCCTCGGAAAAAGGATTCCCCTTCACTCCTGCGATCATATGAAGATCGGTAACACCATGGCACTCGATAACATGGCGCAAAACAAGAGCAAAGCCTGCTTTATAGTCAAATTCAAGATTAAAAGGACAGTTCTTTTCATTTTCGCCCAGACTGATCACAGGGATATCCCGCTCTGCACATTTTCGGAAAATTACATCAAGCACATCCCTGTCCTTGATACTGTTCTCAAGAATTATAACAGCGTCGGTGATATCATAATTTATAAGAGAAAAAACGGCAGCCTCGCCCTTATCCTCAGGGGTGTTCCAGTAAAGATCGGTGCATGAGGTATAAACCATCAGCCGCCAGTCTCTTTCCACAAGGCATCTGTTCAGATTCATAATATATTCATGACATAAGTCATCGTTTACTCTCGCCAGACACAATGCAATTACCCTTTTTCCGAATAACAAATCCGAAGCGCCTCCTTTCTCACGAGTATTATTTTAACCGAAGCTGTAAATTTATTTATTTTATTTATATTATATCATAGTAAACGTTTATTTTCAACAGTTTTCACCATATTTTCTTCAATTCCTATAAAAAATATCTTGTTATTTGTACAAAATCCCAAAATACTCCTATAGATACAAGAGATTTTTAATTTTTAAATTTGCTCAAAGCCCTTGTAATTTCCGCTGATTTATTGTATAATTAAACTGTATAATTATTTTCCGAGGAAAAAGAGTTATGAACGAAAATATTTTAGATTATCTTATAAAGGGTCTGGTACTGTTTACGGCAGTGCCCGTCCACGAGTGCGCCCATGCATGGGTTGCGGAGAAAATGGGCGACGACACGGGCAGACAGCAGGGCAGAATTACCCTGAACCCCTTTGCCCACCTTACTCTCTGGGGCTCCCTGATGATGATACTTGTGGGCTTCGGCTGGGGCAAGCCTGTAAGCGTTGACCCGAGAAATTTCAAAAACCCCAAAAAGGGAATGGTGCTTACATCCCTTGCAGGTCCCGTCTCCAATTTCATCATGGCTTTTCTCGCTATGATAGTTTACAAGGTGCTGGCAATGCTCAGCGGCTTTGATGACAGCACCACCTTGGGAATGGTGGCATGGGTGTTTCTGTATGTCATGCTCATAAACATCTCTCTGGGCGTTTTCAATTTTCTGCCCATTCCCCCGCTGGACGGCTCTAAGATATTCAATGCCATTCTTCCCGAAAAGTGGTACTTCACCATTATGAGATATGAGCAGTTTATTTTTATCGGGCTGATAATCCTGCTTTATTCGGGGCTTCTTGACGAACCTCTGTATTTTTTGCAGGGTAAGGTAATTGACCTGATGGATATTCTCACCATCTGGGTGGACTATATCATGGGCTTTATAATGGCAGGCACAGCAGTATGAGTATTTCATTCAAGCTTGAGGTATTCGAAGGTCCTCTCGATCTTCTGCTCCATCTTATTTCAAAGCATAAGCTGAATATCAACGATATACCCATAATGACCCTTGTGGAGCAGTATCTTGCATATATTTCCGATATGGCGGAGCAGGATATGGAGATAGCGGGAGAATTTCTTGAAATGGCTGCAAGGCTCATTTATATAAAGACCGTTTCCCTTCTCCCCCGTAAGGAGGAGGCGGAAACTCTCAAAAAGGAGCTTGAGGGCAGGCTTATAGAGTATTCCCTGTGCAAGGCTGCGGCAGAGCTGATGCGGGAAAGATATCTGGGGGATTCTGTCAGCGTAAGAATGCCCATGAAGATCGAAACAGACCCCGAATACAGCTGTCATCACTCCCCCGAGGAGCTGCTCAGGGCGTATCGGGGAATGGAGATAAAAAAGGAGAAAAGGCCCGAGGAGCTTGCTCCGTCGGCATTCTCAAAGATAGTATCAAAGAAATTCGTGTCCGTCTCATCAAAGATAGTTTCGGTGCTGAAAATGCTCTACAAGGAAGGCAAATGCTCCCTTGACGGCATATTTTCGGGAATGACCGACCGCTCGGAAAGAGTGGCGGCGTTTCTTGCAGTGCTTGAGCTTACCAAAACGGGAAGGATACTTTTAAATGACGATAACACTGAGGTGACCTTCAACACCGCCTCGGGACAGGATATAGACGAAGCTGCCGTTTCCGAATGGGAGACGGAGGAAAAGGAGGAGAGGGACAATGAAGCTGACGAATAAGGCTGCTTCCATGGAAGCGGTGCTTTTTGCCTGCGGAGACCCCGCAGAGCCTGAAAGGCTTGCCGCCGCCATCGGCGTTGAAAAGGGCGCATTGTCTCAGCTTGCGGATATGCTCAATGACGCATACTCGGAAAATAACAGCTCCCTCACCGTTCTTCGCCTTGGAGGAAGCTATCAGCTGGCTGTCCGATCGGAATATTACGAGTGCGTAAAGGCGGCTGCGGAGAGCAAAAAGAACGCTCCCCTGTCCCCTGCGGCAATGGAGGTGCTTACCATAATTGCCTACAATCAGCCTGTTACCAAAAGCTTTGTGGAGCATATCAGAGGCATTGACAGCTCAAGTGTGGTTAATTCCCTTGTGGAAAAATGCCTGCTTGAGGAGGCAGGCAGACTTGACGTTCCGGGCAGACCCATTGCATACCGCACCACACCCGTATTCCTGCGGTGCTTCGGGCTTGAATCCATAGACGATCTGCCGCCGCTCCCGGGACACGTCAAAGAGGACTTTGATCCATTGCTTATGGAGGATATCTCTCTTATTCCCGAGGATACTCCCGAAAAATCGGAGGACGCTTCGGAATGATCGCTCTGATAATTATAGCCGCTCTGATACTGCTTATCATCCTTATATGCAATATCCCTGTGGAAGCGTATATCAGATTTTACGGCGGCAAGGCTGATATCAAGGTGAAATACTTTTTCCTGAGCCTATATCCCCGAAAGGAAAAGCCCCCGAAAAAAGGGAAAAAGAAACGGGACAAAACCGATATCCCCAAGGACGTGCAGGAAGCAGCCGAGAATAATACTTCCGAGGAAAAAGCCGATAATCTGTCCGCAGATGAAAGCACATCTCCCGATGAGGACAAGCCCGAAAAAGAGGAAATTCCCTCAGCAGAGAATGATTCTCCGAAAAAGGAAAGATCTCCAAAGGAAAAAAAGCCTCCTCTGCTTGAAAGAATAAATTCAAAGCTCGATGAGCTTGCCGAAAAGAAAAATCAGGTCTCACTGCTTATAGAGCTTGTCATGCCCCATCTCAAGCGATTCGGCAGCAAGCTGCGCATTGACGATATTATAATCGACTTTGCCGCCGCAAACGAGGACGCCGCAAAAGCCGCCGTAACCTACGGTGAGATCGGCGCGGCAGTTTATAACGGCATAGCATTTCTCCGTCAGTTTGTATCAATGTCGGTGCGGTCGGTGAATATAAGCTGCCTGTACAACACCCCTGCCGAAAAAAGTCGGTATGACGGGGAATGTAAGCTCCGTTTAAGACCTGCGAGCCTGATAAATGCAGTACTTGCAGTGTGCTTCGGATATATAAGCAACACGAAAAAATATTCTCCTGTAATGGAGCTTTTCAAGAAAGGATAAATGAAAAATGGACACAAAGGTTAAAGAACTCATTTCCGCCTCCATGGATAAAATTCATGAAATGGCAGACGCAAACACCATCATGGGCAAGCCTGTCAAGGTTGACGGCGGCGTTACCATCATTCCCGTATCAAAGGTATCCTACGGCTTTGCAGGCGGCGGCTCCGATCTTCCCAGCAAGACCGACAAGGAGCTTTTCGGCGGCGCAACAGGTGCAGGAATCACCGTTACTCCGCTGGGATTCCTCGTTATCTCGGGAGGAGACGTTCAGCTCATGCAGATGAATCTTGACGTTTCCACCTCTTCCGCAATTGTGAACATGGTTCCCGAGGTATTCAACAAGGTAGCGGGACTTTTCAAGAAGGACAAGAAGGACGATAAAAAAGCCGATCTCACAGACTCCCGTGATACCGATGATATCGAGCTGCCCGAGGAAATGATCGAAAGCGGCATGACTGACGGCGTGGATTTCGATTTCAAGGACTGATAACCGAATTTTCCCGTTCCATTCGGCATAATATTATATTATTATAATATTTTACGGGGGAATGGGAATGAAAAGGCTATGCGCTCTGCTGACAGCGGCGGTAATGACGGTGATATGCGCAGCAAATGTCTGCGCTGTTAATACACGTCCTGCCCAGACGGATATATCCGCAAAGGCGGCTGTACTGATAGAAGCCTCCACAGGTACTGTGATATGGGGAAAATGTGAAAACAAACGGCTCCCCATGGCAAGCACCACCAAAATCATGACCACAGTCCTCACCCTTGAAAGCGGGGACTTAGACACGGAATTTGTGGTTGACAGCGAAGCCGTTATGACCGAAGGCTCTTCAATGGGGCTGAGAGAGGGAGATATCGTTTCAAAGCGTGATCTATGCATAGGAATGCTCCTGCCCTCGGGAAACGATGCCGCAAACTGTGCCGCTGTCCGTGTGGGCGGCTCTCGGGAGAGCTTTGCGGATATGATGAACGCCAAGGCGGCTAAGCTGGGGCTTAACTCCACCCATTTTGTAACTCCATCGGGGCTTCACGATGATGATCACTATTCCACCGCGTCGGATATGGCACTCCTTGCGGCATATGCATTAAAAAATCCCGATTTTCGCAAGATCTGCTCATCAAAGTCCATGAAGCTCACCTTCGGGAATCCCCCCTATAACAGGTGGCTCACCAACACAAACAAGCTGCTGAGCCGTTATGATGGCTGCATTGGCGTTAAAACGGGATTTACCGATGAGGCGGGGCGATGCCTTGTTTCGGCGGCGGAAAGAAACGGGATAACTCTTGTCTGCGTTACTCTTAATGCTCCCGATGACTGGAACGATCACGAAAAGCTCCTTGATTACGGCTTTTCCGTTACCGAAAGGACAGAGCTTGGCGAAAAATGCTTTGCGGTACAGACGGCAGGGGGCGATAAGGACAGCATTTCCCTTGTGACCTCCCGTAATATCACCGTTCCGAAAATAAACGGCAAGACCCCCGATGTAACCTTTTCCGCAGCTGTTCCTCAGATTGTGTATGCGCCTGTTATAAAGGGAGAGGAGCTTGGCAAATTAACAGTGCTGAGCGGCGGCAGAGTAATTGACGAGATACCGCTCATATCTGCGGAGGAGCTTTATCAGGTGAGCGGAGATGGCTATAAGCCGTCACTTTTCGATCGCACAGTGGACTATTTCAAGGAACTTATTTTCAGATGATATAAAGGATAAAAAATATGGAAAAGATCAGACTTCAGAAAATTCTCTCCGACAGCGGAGTATGCTCCCGCAGAAAAGCGGAGGAGCTTATCTCAAAGGGTCTTGTCAGGGTAAACGGCAAGGTGGCAAAGCTGGGCGACAAGGCAAACGACAGAGACGTTATCATGGTAGACGGAGAAAGAGTCCGCTATACCAAAAAGCGCAGAAAGATATATATCATGCTCAACAAGCCCCGCGGATATGTTACCACCATGTCCGACGAGCTGGACAGACGGTGCGTTACCGAGTTGCTTGAGGGCGTGGAGGAAAGAGTATATCCCGTTGGAAGGCTTGACCGAAATTCCGAGGGTCTGTTGCTTTTCACCAATGACGGCAATTTCGCCAACGATATCATGCACCCCAGCCGCCATATTAGCAAGACCTACCGTGTCACCGTTCATTCAAAGATAACCGATGAGCAGATAGTAAGGCTCACCGAGGGCGTGGAGCTTGACGGCAAAATGACTCTCCCCGCAACGGTCATAACAGAGCTTGAGTCCCCCGAAAGAAGCGTCATGAGAATAACCATCAGAGAGGGCAGAAACAGACAGATTCGCCGTATGTGCGAGGCTGTGGGACTTGAAGTAGTAAGACTCCGCAGGACCTCCATCGGTCCCATAAAGCTTGGTATGCTAAAGCCCGGAGCATGGCGTGAGCTTACCGCTGAGGAGCTGAGGGCAATACGCAACGCAGTGGGCAGAGATTGATAAAAAATGATATATTCCCCGTAAAATTACGGTAATATAAGCTTTTCCTATTGCAATTTCCCGAAGATTCTGCTATACTGATTTAAAGAATAATTTATCGTAAAGGAGCATTTTCCATGAACAATGTTCAGAGACGGGACAAAATCAACTATTATCTGGATATCGCCGAGACGGTCCTCGAGCGTGGTACCTGTCTGCGCAGGAATTTCGGCGCAATTATTGTGAAGAATGATGAGATCGTATCCACAGGCTATGTTGGCGCTCCCCGAGGACGTACAAACTGCTGCGATCTGGGATACTGCACAAGAGAAAAGCTGGGTATCCCCAAGGGTCAGCGGTATGAGCTGTGCCGCAGCGTTCATGCCGAAGCAAATGCCATCATCTCCGCCGCAAGAAGCGACACCATCGACTCCACCCTATATCTTGCCTGCCATGACGCAAAAACAGGCGAGCTTTACGGTGACGTTGAGCCATGCTCAATGTGCAAAAGGCTCATTATCAATGCAGGCATTTCCACTGTGATAATAAGAAACACCCCCGACAAATACACCACCATCAACGTTCAGAGCTGGGTTGAAAACGACGATTCCATCGAGGGTTCCGAGGGGTATTGAGAAATAAAATAACCCGCCTTTCGGGATATTCCGAAGGGCGGATTTTATTTTTCTTATGTATTTTTATCAGGTACCTGTTACGATATAGGGCTGAACTGCCTTTGCAAGGATATTTGCAGGCATGGTCTGGAGCCAGATCCTGCCGGGACCTGTTACCTTGGTGTTGAAGAAGCCCTCGCCGCCGAGAACCATATTTCCAACGCCCTTTACAGTCTGGATATCCATGGAGCAGGAAGCCTCCATAGCTGCAAGGTAGCCTGTGTCAATGAGCATAGACTGACCGGGAGCAAGATTGTACTCCACAATACCGCCGTTTATCTCAAGGAAAACCATTCCTTTGCCTGTGAATCTCTGCATGATGAAGCCTTCGCCGCCGAAAAGACCTGCGCCGATCTTCTTCTGGAAGAAGATCTCCATCTGCACGCCGATGGTATTTGCAAGATATGCGGATTTCTGAGCAACAATATTTGAATTGGTAACATCAAAGCAGATGATATCTCCGGGGAAGGTGGACGCAAATGCTATCTCACCTGGACCGCCTGCTGCAGTGTATTTATTTCTGAAAATGGACTCGCCTGTTACAGCGCTTTTTGCCATCTTGCCCAGAGCGCCGAGAAGACCGTTTCCGCCCCCCGAACCAAGACCGGTCTCCATTTCCATAGTAGGAGTCATCCATGACATAGCACCTTTCTGGCACTCAACAGCCTCACCGGGTTCAAGACGGCAGATAAGCACAGGCAGAGGTGCATTCTTTACCTCATAGTTCATAATATTACCTCCATAAATCCATAATACCATGGTTTCAAAATTGCTAATTTATTATAACATACATTTTATCCTCTGTCAATGGTTCATTGAAATTTTAATGTATAATTGATTTGATTTTAATATAACAGAAAGGGTGAAAAATAATGGAAGCAGGAATACATCAGAAGCTGAAATTTTTGTACCTTGCGCAGATATTTGAAAGGGAGACCGACGAGGAACACACCCTGACGATCTACGACCTTTTGGAGAGACTTGAGGCGCTGGGAATAAAAGCAAGCCGAAAGACACTTCTTGAGGATATCCATCTTCTCTCCGACTTCGGAATGGATATAATCCCCATATCCTGCGGAAAAAAGCTGGGCTATTACCTCGGCAGCCGCAGCTTTGAGCTGCCCGAGATAAAGCTGCTTGCAGACGCAGTAAGCTCAGCCAGATTCATCACCGAAAAGAAATCCCGTCAGCTCCTGTCAAAGCTGGAAGGGCTTACCAGCGTTCATCGGGGACGGGAGATAAACCGCAGGGTATATGTGGCAAACCGTATCAAATCGGAAAACGAGCTTATCTATATCAACATAGACCTCATCCAGCAGGCGATAGACCGAAAAAAGCAGATAACCTTCCGATATTTCGACCGAACTGTGGGCATGAAAAAGAAATACCGCAGCGGCGGACGGAGCTGTTCCCCCTTCGCACTTGCATGGAACGACGGCAGCTATTACCTTGTGGGAAAGCAGAAGAAATACACCACCCTATCCAATTTCCGCATTGACCGAATGGAAAACGTGGAGATACTTTCGGAGACTTCCGAGCCTGTTCCCGAGGGCTTCGACCTTGCGGAATACACCGCAACCACCTTTTCCATGTTCAGCGGAGAGCAGCGGAACGTTACCCTGTGCCTTGACAACAGCCTTGTGAATGTGGCTGCGGACAGATTCGGCACAGATGTGATACTCATTCCCTGCGGGGAGGACAAATTCACCATGAACGTAAAGGTAGTAGCCGCCCCCGCATTTTACGGATGGCTTTTCCAGTTTGGGGACAAGGCGGAAATAATATCCCCCGAATCTGTAAGAAACGAATTTCTTGAGATGATGGATAATATCCGCGGAAAATATATTAAGGAATGATTTTATGATAAATGTTTTGTTCATTGGAGATATAGTTGGCAGCAGGGGCTGCGATTTTGCGGAAAAAACCGTCGGACGTCTCAGAGCAAAGGAAAAAATTGACGCAGTTATCGCCAACGGAGAAAATTCCGCTGACGGCAACGGCATTACAAGAGATTCCATGGAACAGCTTTTCAGATTTGCTGATGTTATAACAACAGGAAACCACTGCTTCCGCCGAAAGGAATTTATGGAATACTTTGACATCAAGGAAAACCTGCTCCGCCCTGCCAATTATCCCGAAGGAGTTGTGGGAAAGGGCGTAACTGTTGTGGACATGGGCAGATTCAGCATTGCGGTCATAAACCTGATGGGAACGGCGTTCATGGAGCCGCTCAACAATCCCTTTGAATGTGCCGACAGGCTGCTCCGTGATATCGAAACTCCGAATATTATTGTAGATTTCCATGCGGAAGCCACCTCGGAGAAAAAAACCATGGGCTTTTATCTTGCAGGACGGGTCTCGGCGGTGATAGGCACCCACACCCACGTTCAGACCGCCGATGAGACCATACTCTCGAGGCATACGGGATATATCACCGACGCAGGAATGTGCGGAGCGGAGCTTTCGGTGCTTGGAGTAAAAAAAGAGCTTGCCATTGAAAAGCAGCGGACAAAATGCCCCGTAAAATTCATTGAATCCGACGAACCGCCCTTTTTTAACGGTGTGAAGCTGCTGATAGATGAAAAAAGCGGCAAAGTTCACAGTATCGAAAGGCTGATTATTAGATAAAACGTCAAAATTTTTATAAATCCTTGCATATATTCATTTTTTCGTATATAATGAGTGTAATAATCACGAAAGGGCGGTCTGAAAAATGGATATTCTCAAGGTTTCGGCAAATTCCTCACCCAATTCCGTTGCGGGAGCAATTGCAAGCATAATCCGCGGGTGCGGTCAGGTGGAGCTGCAGTCTGTGGGGGCGGGAGTTACCAATCAGGCGGTGAAATCCATTGCGGTAGCAAGAGGATATCTGGCAGGTGTGGGGCTTGACCTTGTGTGTTTTCCCGAATTTTCTTCGGTGAATATAAACGGCGAGGAGCGAACCGCCATTAGATTTGTTTGTCTGTGTGATAATTATTATTCCGAATAAAAAATTCCCGTGAATGTTATTTCAGAATGACATTCACGGGATAATTTTTTAATTTAATGAAGCACGTTCCTGAGCGGTTTTGCTGCCCTCTTCTCTGAGGTCAACAACGGGAACATCCACATATTCGTCCGAAGGAACAACTCTATAGGTGTGTATCCATCTGCCGAAAACAGTCTCGGAGCTGTAAAACTGAAGCTTATATCCGGGGAAGATCTCATTTTCAAATCTTTCAATGATCTCATCTTCACTTTCTTTTTTAAGCCCCTCAATATCTTCTTCATCGTCAAACTGGAAGGTGACATTACCCATTTCAACCTCACCCTTTTCAACGCCCTCATCCTTTGTCAGTTCATCTGTCGATTCGATGGTTGAAACATCGAGAATAACATAGGTTTCATCGTTAAGCTCAACCTCTTTTATCTCGTCTATATGGTCTTTATAGCTATCCGTGGTTGCAACGAATGCAGAATCACATTCCATCAGCTTGTCGGGATATGCAGTAATTACCCAGTAAGCTTCAATAACAAATATGTATTTTGCATTTTCGCTGTTGGTGGTTTCAAGACCGCCCTCTCCTGCTATAAAGCGCGGGAATAAATATCTGTGGGGATAGATAAGATTACTGAAAACAATTGCCAGACAGCATATAACAGCTGCTATCTGCTTGTAATATTTCTTGATGGGCTTGATAAGTCCCACAAAATATTTGAGCAGCAATACAATTATAAGCGCTGTCCATGGCATAATAAAAAACAAATACCTGTCCGAAGTGCCCGTCATGATATTAAAATTAACATTAAAGGCAACTATGCACATTACGAAAAATACTGTAATAATTAAAAAAAGCAGCATAAAATCGAAATGGCTGAAAAAGTATTTCAGTCCGTCCACAGTCTTTGTGCGAACCTTAATAAACCATTCTTCTTTTCTGAAAAGGTAGCAGAGGGGAACTGCAACAACCAGGATAAGCACAAGGGCAGCAACAACATATGCATACCAGCTTGTAGCATAGGTTGAAATTCCCAGACCGGTTATTGAAGCAGTAACAAGCGAAAAGCTTGCCCTAAGGCTATGCAGGAAGGGCATTTTATTATTAAGTCTTGCATCTCCGGGGCCAAAAGCAAGCATATGGGTTATAGTTTGAGGGAATGCAGCGATTGAAAGCCCCGCAGCGCCTGCCATTGTCAGGGCATAGGCATAGAGAGTTTTCCACTTTTTCTTGATCTGAAACAGGTAATAAAAGCAGAAGCAGGCTGCAATTCCATAGGAAAGAACAAGGAAATAATGGTGATGCAGTGCGCCGACAAAAACGATAATTGCGATCTTTATCAGATTGCTTTTCAGGCTTCCCTTTGAGCTGTACACGCAGAAATGATAGTACAGAAGCATTATTCCAAGCATTGTGAGAGGGGAATACATTCTGAGATAGGAATTTACATTTACAAAGCCTGAAGAAAAGCCCCAGAAGGCACATACAACAGCTCCGAGAAAATCAGATTTACACATTCCCGAAGCAGCTCTGAATAAAAATATCTGTCCTACGATCATGGAGAAGATATTGATCAGATATGCATAGGTCTTTGAAAAACTGTTCGGGAAAAAGGAGCAGATAAGATGAAGTATCGTACTGTAAAGGGGCGGGTGCATATCATTTTTCTGATTATACCAGACCGAATCGGGACGGAATGCTTCGCCGTCATTCACCACAATATAATCCCTGAAGGTCGACCCGTCCACCCACCGATCGCATTTTAACTCTGATACCATTCCGCCACCGGCTGTCTCGTAAAGATACGGGTCATAAAAAGGAGTTTGCAAAGCCGTAGCTCCACAATTCATCGGAATGGTAGCCTTCCTTTTCAAAATAAAAAAAGTAGGAGACAAACAGTACCTGCAAAATGATCATAACAGCCATTACGATTACATACGGCTTTTTTTCCTCATAGCTCTCTTTCAGTCTGAGTCTCATAGAAACCTTTTTCTTTTCCATAATAACCTGCTTTCCACACATTGCAGTGCTGAAAAATACATTTAAACAAATACCCCCAATGGAATACCATCGGGGGTATTGTTATAAATTCATTTAATCAAATTATAAATCTTGATCAAATTATCAGGTAAGTGTTACGCCTGTGAGACCGGTAGGAGTCTTGGACTTAGCCTCATCGGGGTAAATACCAACATATGCATCGGTAGACTGCTTTGCCCATGCAGCACCCTTGGGAGCACTTGAATCGATCTTAACCTTTGCAACACCTGCATTCTTGGTACCGCCCATAAGTGCCTGGAGAGCACTCTGGAGCTCATTACCATTGTAGGAAAGAGTATTGGTGAAAGAAGGTACAAGGTTCATAGAAGCGGTACCTGCATTGCATACAGAGTAGCCGTTAACCTCGCACTTTGTGCAGTATGTAGCTGCGTTTGTGAAAGCGAGCTTAGCGTTGGAGTTAGCTGTAGAAAGCTTGGAATCACCAACATAGCCGATCATAGAGGGAACGAGGATAGCTGCGAGAACACCGATGATAGCGATAACAACGATGAGCTCGATAAGAGTAAAGCCCTTAACCTTTGAATTTCTCATGGGAAATTCCTCCTTTAAATAATAAAAATTTTTGTTTTTATAAACGACAGATATAAAATCTGTGATTATACATGAAAATCAGATGGTGATCGTAGGACCCGGAATTGGAGCCTGACCTGTGTATGCAGTAGAGTTGCCCTTAGAAGCATCGTATTCCTGATCCTTGACTGTAAGACCTCCGCCGAATGCAGAAGTATAAAGATCATTGGGATCAACGCCCTTTGCCTTTACGGCAGCTATTCTGGATGTACTGTCATCTCTGGTGTTATTGAAGCAGACATAAGCTACAGTAAATGTGTCCGGATAGAAAGCAACCAGACATGAGCCTTCAAATCCCGCTTCAAGTCTCTTACAAATACCCGTTACCATATTTGTGGCAACTGTGCCGCTATCGCCGCCGTTTGTTGTTGCCGAGTCAATGTTGCAGGGATTGGCAGGAGTATTGTCAAAGACGATATACAAAAGTTTGTCAGTGGTGGCAGCCTTCAGATCCTTTGCCTTCATGCCGCTGAGCTGAAGATCAACAAGATAATCCTGAGAAGCCATGAAAACCTGCTGAGCCTGTTCGTTGGCAGCCTTGACCTTATTTGATCTGAGCAATCCCGAAATGCTGGGAATAAGCACCGCAGCCATAACAGCTAAAATTGCCATGACCACAACCAGTTCAAGCAGGGTGAAGCCTCGCAGCTTCCTTTTAGATTTGTCCATTGGACGCCCTCCGTTCATAACGCAGATACCAATGTCATGTCTTAGTCGGAGTCTTTAGCTCTCTCCCTTGACTGTAATTACATTATAGTATATCTGCTTCAAAAAGTCAATAGTTTTCTGATAATTTTTCCTCTAATTTTGTGAATTTGTGGATTATTTCACTAAAACGATTTATTTTGGAAACAATCAATGCAATTTGCACAAAACATTTTTGTCATTGCCCTAAAAATCACTAATTATTGCAATTATTCTATTCCAATTTTATCATGCAGAAATAAACATCTTACATGAAATTAAATTTTTAAATGAGCTTTGTACATTTATGTGCAATAATAATTGCAATTATTCCACCTTGAAATTGTAAAAATCTTTGATTATTACAATTTGTAACCATTTTGGAGATAGTTGGGCATAATACACTGTATTCTTTATACATTCAGAGCGGCAAAATGCTCTCGCCGCCCGTAATGTATAATTTTTATACAAAAATCAATGGATCCGGAGTAAATATCAGTTCACCGCTTTGAG